>CAXTAX010000090.1:0-4093 GCA_964241995.1 uncultured bacterium
GCCGAAGCCGATCGAGCGTTTGTTCAAATCATGAACAAACTAGGCCCTAGCAGTGTTTGCGAAGCCTATGTATTGCGCGATGGTCCCAAAATGCTCGGTCGAGCATGCTATCAGCTAAGAATGTCCAATCGCGAGAACTTTGCACAACTGCAAGGGTGGTTATATCTCATGACCCTTTTGCAGTCGGTCGAAAGCTTGGAAAGTGTAGGAGGCAGAGAGTATTCCTCGAGAAAGTGTTTGTTAAGCGCGCGTTTATTTCGCTAAATTTGGTGAGATTTTCAAACGTCGCGAAGGTTCCCTTGCCTGCGATGAAAGCAAACCAATACAGCATTTGAAATATTAGGCTTCTGTTCGTTCAAACTTTGGATTTGACTCGAGCAAGTTTCTTTGTCATATAGAATTTATGTTTAGCGTTTCTATCGCTTCCCCCGGGAAGCCACCCAGCAAAATCCACACCTACACCACTCGAAAAGAGGCTCAGCAGGGGTATACCCAAATGTGTGAGCAGCAAGAGAACCTGGCTAGACGCACTGAATGCATCTTGCGCAAGGGGCAAATGCTACTTGCAAAATCGGAAAGGTCTTCAAGGCCAAGCCAGGAAGAGCATGTCGATTTGTCTACAATGAGCATTATGGAATTACCGACTCCCACTAAACGCATCATCAAGAGTCCTCAAAATGCCTTTGAGGTTACTCAAGAGCAATGGCAGTCCATCAGTGAGCGCTTAAACGCCCTTTAATATTCGCGTATTGCTTGTGAACGCGAGGATCTAGAGTGCACTTTGCGAAGCTTGTCATTGGAGCAAGGTTATAGCATCTCAATAAAATGCGCTTTCAGTGAATTCTAACCATAAAGACTGAACGCTCGGCGGTTGATCCGCTTTTTCAAAAAACTTTGTCATTAGTCGATTTACCCCATTACTGAGCTTTCATTCTCTAATCGGTTAGGACTGTTTCCAAGGTCGACTCATCGCTAATTGGCGCATTTGCCTACGCCGCAATAGTCTATAGCTTCCGTAGCCCCCCAAAGCAATTGCCCATACCGCGCAGCGGTAGATCGTCCAAAAAGGAGGTGTTGGACGGTGCAAAGATTTAAAGGCCGAGGATAGCGGCCAAAAAGTACACAGGGGAGTTCCCTGAATGTTTTTCTGAGGAACGAAGCCAAACTCTCGGCTATCGCCACTGCGAGCGTGATTATCGCCGAGCAAGAGGGTTTTGCCTGTTGGTACCAAAAGAGCATGCTCTTGCATCCAAGCGCTGTCCAACTTCCCATCCACTAGTGGGGGCGGACCGCGATCGACAAAGGGGCAATGCGATGGATTGCGCTGGTGCATTTCTCGCTCGATTTCCTCAAGGCGTTTGGTTGTTGCATTTCCTGTTTCAAAGATACTTTGATTCATCACGCGCAAAGCTCCTTGGCGAAAGTAGCTGATGCGCCTAGGCAGTGTATTCCCGCTTTCCCCTAGGCGAAGCTGCTCAGGAGAAAAATCGATGCCGGCATTGAAGAGCGTTGCAAGTAGGGGGCGCTGCACAAGTGGATGATCGAGTGGGAGAAGTGTGGAGTTGCCCCCAAAGGCAATGCGGTAAGCTCGCCCGTTCCATACCTCGTAATCGCCATCATCGACGCCGGGCAATGGAACACCTGTTGAAGTGGGGGCTTCGACGCGGCGCGCCCTGTTCTTTTGTACGCGAAAGCGCGCAGTGTAGAGTCCGCGCTGTAAGCGCTGAAGCTGCTTTTCGGGCAGAGGAAGGTAGCTCAACGAAAGTGCTGCAAGCTCAGGGATGATCAAAATGCGACCATGGACCAAAGCTTTTTTCGAGCGCCATTGGGGGTGATGGTAAATGGCGAGCCACCAGTCGTGTTCGAGTCCGAAGTGCTCTTGTACCTGGCTAGGCACGCGCAGGCGGGGCAAAAGACCCACTTGGACGTATTGGTCCAATCCCCATGGGAAAGCTGCACCCGTAGTTTCGCTTGCGGAGTGGGCTACTTCGTGAGCAATGGGAAGCTCAAGGCCAAACGCGGTAAGCGCGAGGCGCTCTGCGCCATCGGAATTTGTCAACGGCTTCAAGCTTCCGCGAAAATCGATGAGGGGAATGGCTTCCAAGTTCCCCAATTTGGGGGAATTTGCGGGCATTAAGTGCGTATGTCCCGCTTTGTCGAGGATGTAGGCCTCTCCGCCGTAAAAATAGACTAAGTCGCCATCTTTCGCCCAAAGGGGCGCGTCTTCCCCTGCATATCGAGTCCAAAGCTCGTGAAGGTAACGATTTGCCCCCGCTCGAGCAAGTGGGGATCAAAAAATAGTGGGGTGCTTCCCAATGGGCGATTGAGGCCAAAGGCGGTTTTACTCACTACGAGGCGATCCAGCTCGTGAATCGTGGGGCGCATCGATCCCGTTGGCACATGGTAGAGCTCAAACCAAGCGCTGCGAATGAGGAGCGCGCCGATCGCGGCGAATAGTAGGGAATTACCCAAATCGAGCAAGTGCGCCCAAATGGATTTCGCGGGGATTTTTGCAGACCACTGCGCGAGCCCGCGCGATGCTGCAACGCACTCCTCGGCATGCTTTCTCCTCCAGGCATCGGCGGCTGCATCTAAGTGGGCTTTGCCCGCACGCGTGAGCTCTTCATAGCCTGGTTGCGCGGCGACTCGCCTGAAGTGTTGCCAGGCTTTCCAAAGTGCGTTGAGAAGATCGTGAGGAGCGCTAGGGCGAAAGAGGGAAAAGCGCATCGTGGGGGAACTAGCTCGTTGCAGACCTTTTCTTCGGCACCTCGCCAGGGCCTGTTTGAGCCGCGGGCAATTCGGGAGTGTCAAAGTCGTGGTCGGGGGTCAAGGATGGGAAATCTGCAGTACCCAACTCTACAGCTCGCAGCACTTCACGCTCAAATCCAGTGCCGATTTGCAAAAAGATGGGCCAGTACAGCGGCGCTTGCATGGAGGCGCTGGGAGACTGGGGCGCAACGAAGTAGAGTAAAATGGGCTTGTTTGAGAGGTAGGACCGATCTTTGGGCCAGGTTGCTTGATAGGCGCGCAGTTGGCTCTCTTGAATGGGTTTTTCCCCGACTAACAGGGGAGGGCGCCAATTGCGCAGGGGATGCACGTGGAGTTTGCTGGGGCTCACACCAGATGCATCGAGTGGGACGAAAGGCAGAGTCCAAAGTGCCTGCAAGAGGGGGGGGAGATGCGCTCGTTTTCCCGCATCGGAGAGTCTGGTAATTTGGGGCGCACACCAATGCTGGCGAATCGATAAGGGCCAGTGTATGCGAAAGCGGTAGAGAGCGCCGGGAAAATCGCGCGCCTGCCATTCTTTCCAGGTGAGGCGCAAGCGGGAAAACTTTGATTTTGAGATGCCCACTTCTTCAAGCGCCCGACATTCCGCAAAGGGCACTAGGCGCACGAACGTATAGGTTTGCCGATAATCGTAGACGACGAAGTCCCCTTCCGTCGGTTGCATTGGGGTGCACTCTGCATCGATACCGCTAGGGCAGGTCAGTGCGCCTCTAAGAGCTTGAATGGGCAGATTTGGATCGTCCTCGCTGTATCCTGGCAAAGACGTGCCGATGAAGAGCGCGAAGAGGGTGAACAGCAGCATCGTTTGATTGAGGAGAACTTCGGGGTGAGAACAATTTCGAAGGCGGGAATGCATTGCCCTTTTGCGCTGCGCATCTTAATGCGATTGCAACGCTTGGGTCAATCGAGCGAAACAGCGCCATGCCAAATCATTCAGCCGGTTTCTCACTGCCTTTAACGCCGCTGAGCTTGTGTTTGGCCGAACTGGTATTCAATAAATGACTCGATCCAAGGCCGTGCCCCGCTTTAGGCGTCGCCGTCGCGGCAAAATGGGGGTGCTTTTCTCCCGTTGACGGATTGCGCAAGTTGATGCCTGAAAGGCCCATAAAAGCCATCGCCATGATTCCGGTTGAGATGAAGGTGATGCCGAGGCCCTCAAGACCCGGCACGACCTTGGAATTGGCCAATTTTTGGCGAATGGCAGCCATCATGACGATGGCGAGCCACCATCCCATTCCCGACCCGATCATGTAGACCATATTGGGAACGAAGGGATAATCGCGGGCAAAAGCAAAGAGGCAAACGC
>CAXTAX010000091.1:0-4076 GCA_964241995.1 uncultured bacterium
CCGGAGTCTTGGGGTTAAAACTCTGGTGTGATTTCCACGCTGTCTCCACATTGCAAAGAGCGATTGGCTCCCACTTCGTACTGAGCGTCATTGAGGAGCAGTTTGAACTGGCAGTTTTGAAAAGGAGCTCTTGGCTGCCAGCGCCAAAGGTCGGGACCGATATTTTCCAGCGGTATTCCGCGCTCCCAATTTAGTTGCGCCCCTTCGCCGCGTATAAAGAGGGAGTGGCCAAATCCGCAGTCGAACTTGGCTGTAATTTGGCTCAAAGGGAGAGTCTTTTTCGTAGAAAAGGAGATGTTGAGGTGTTTATCTGCCGCCAATCTCGGCAGATCGCTCTTTCCGTTTTTTTCGGTTTTTTCGCTTTTTTTGGGCATATGCAGCCTCCTTTGGGGTGTATTGGGGTGGATGTTACAGCAGCAGTCGGCCAATGCCTTGGCGAGTGTCGCAAAGGCAAAGGGGAACTGGTGCGTGGGCAGGCGAGTCGAAAGGACATCGCTACCCTCAAGCAAAAGCTGGGATTGCTCTCCGAGCCCCAAGCGTAAGATGAGCCCAGGAATGCGCAGATGAATGCGCGCGCCTACAGCCTGGGCAAGGCTTCTTGCGAACGTCTTTTGGTCGACGCGATCCGGAGCCACGCAATTGAGCGGCCCAGGTAGTGCTTTTGCGAGAGCGAGCTGGATGATCTCGCAAAGATCGCGAATATGAATCCAGGGAAATGGCTGGGTTCCGCTTCCCATTTGCGCGCCAAGTCCACGGCGAAACCAGGGCAGTAGACGTGGCAAGATTCCCCCGTCAGGCGCGAGGACGGCTCCCAAGCGCAGTCGCGTCACAGGGCAGAAGTGCTCAAGAGCGATCGCCGCACTTTCCCATTCTCGGCATAAGGTGCGCAAAAAGCCCTCGGGGCGATCTCCATTCCAAGCTTGCAAGCTCGTTTCCTCATCAAAGGAAACTTTAGCTGTGGTGGGATAAATGCCCACGGCACTGGCCACAATGATATGTTGAGGGGGATGGGGCATCGCGCGAACGAAACTCGCTATTTTCAATAAGGCGTCGCGGCGACTTTTCAGCAACGCTCTTTTGACTTTCGCATTCCAGCGAGCTCCCAAGATGGGCTTACCCATGAGCGCGATGATCGCCTCGCAAGGGGGTAGTCCCCGAGTATCGAGTTGCCTCCAAGTGGAGGCCGTTTCGCCGCTACCGAGCGTAGGAAGATCCCCAAATCGGGAAATCGAAGTCAGAGTATGCCCGCTCGCCAAAAGTGAAGCGCGCAGGTGGCGACCAATGAGCCCCCTGGCGCCGAATAGGACGATGTGCATAGCGCTCACAAATTGGGATTTCCCCCACATATAGTGTCTTTGAGCAATTCGAGGTAGACCGTAAAATCTGCTGCCCTCTCGGGAAAACGGCTCGATCTTGCTGCAAAGGCGCAATTTTTATTGGCAATGATTGCCCATAGTTGATATACATTCTAAGTATTTCGCCAGCGGCCAATCGGATTACCCCTCCATTTGCCGCAAACGCTCATCATCACATCGGCTCGGTTCGTTCATGCTGCAAACTCTCAAAATCGTTTTAGAGATTCAAGAGCTCGATATGAAGATGATTCGCCTGCTCAAACTCAAAAAAGATCGGCACCGTGAACTCGACGTTTTAACTGTAGCCAGAGACGAAACAAAAGTGCGCTTTGATGCAAAAAGCGGCGAAATTGCAGAGCTCAAACACTTGGTTCGGCACGCTGAGCGCGAAACTGAAGAAATCATCCAGCGCATCTCTCAACTCGATGTGCAGCAAAATATCGTCAAACGCGTTGAAGAATTTAACGCATTGGCGCAAGAAATTGCCCAAGCTGAACGGGAAAAGCTGCACATTCAGCAGCGCTTGACTGAGGTGAGTGAAAAATTACACGTCGAAGAAGAGACGTTGGCGGATATTGAAAAAGACCTGCATACCGCGCAAGAGCGCGTTTTAGGTCTCAAGGGCGAAGTCGCTCAAGCGATCGTGAGAATCAATGAAGAGGGAACTCAGCTCAAGCGGCAGCGCGCGACATTGGTCGAGCAGACCGACCCCGAAGTGTTGAGCATTTACGAGCGCTTACTGCGCCACAACCGCAACCGCGTCGTCGTCTCGATCGAAAACCGCGCCTGTAGTGGATGCCACATTTTGGTGACTGCGCAACATGAAAATCTCGTGCGAAAATCCGATCGCCTCGTCTTTTGCGAACACTGCTCGCGCATTCATTTTTGGCAGGAAAGCGAGCTTGTGGTCCCTATGACACCTACGAAAAAACGGCGCAGGCGAGTCGCTGTCGGGTAATTGATCCCGCGCTACAAAGAGTTTTTTTACGCGTCTTCCGGAAGAGAAGACCATCGCTGCCCCGCCCTTTGAGAAGGGACGGGGGAGAGGAAAGTCCGGACTTCACAGGAGTGAGATACCAGCGAAATGCTGGAAGCCGCAAGGCTATGGAAAGTGCAACAGAAACTAAACCGCGCTGAAGTCAACTTCGGTTTTTTTCAGCGACAGGGTGAAATTCGCAGCGTTGAGCGCAGCGATTCTTTCGAGGAGACTCGAAGGGGACTGTAAACCCTATCTGAAGCAAGACCGGCGTTTTCGCATACGGCCCACTCCGGCCGCGAACCGCCAAGAAGTCGCTCGAGGGTGGCAGTGATGTCGCCCCTAGAGGAATGATGGTCACTTCGGCATCGCCGAAGGACAAAATCCGGCTTACTACTCTTCCGGAAGCTTTTTTTCAAATCCCTTTATTTGGCTTGCGCAGTTGCGGCCAAGTACCCCGCTAATCCATCATCGTAAAGGCGAATGCCCCCATCTTCAAAGGCCAAGATGCGGGTAGCCACAGTCGCGATCAGATCTTGATCGTGGCAAGCGACAATGACCACTCCCTTATACTCCTCAAGTCCCCAAGAGAGGGCCGAGACAGCTTCTATGTCGAGGTGATTGTTGGGTTCATCAAAGATGAGGACGTTGTGTTCAGCGAGCATGATCTGCGCCAAAATGAGGCGCGCTCGCTCGCCACCGGAAAGTGTATCGGCGCCTTTAAAGGCTTCATCGCCCGAAAAGAGGAGTTTGCCGAGCGCTCCACGAATCTCTTGATCGTAAATATTTTTTTGCGAATCTCTGAGCCATTCGTAGGCCGTTTGCCCATGCTCTGGGTGCAGAATTTCGGAGTGATCTTGAGGGAAGTAGGCGATTTTTGCATTGTGCCCTAAAGACAAGGTCCCTTGATCTGGAGCTAGTTGCTCAGCGAGTATCTTCAAAAGGGTCGTTTTCCCCGCTCCGTTATTGCCGATGACGCCAATTTTGTCCCCGCGATGCACTTCGAAGGAGAGGTGGTCAAAGACGCGATTTTCGCCGTAGGATTTGGCGATTTTCACCGCTTTCAGCGCGATTTGCCCAAGGGGTTTTTCGGAGGGGAGCAAGCGAATGTAGGGACGCTGAATGTTGGTTTTTTTTAAATCTCCTGGTTGCAGGCGCAGCATCTCTTTTTGTCTTGATTGTACCTGGCTCGCTCTAGTTCCCGCGCCGAAACGCGCGACGAATTCGCGCAGCTGGGCGATTTTCTTTTCCTTTGAGCGCTGACTCGCCTCTTCCCGCTCCCGCACTGCGGTTTTTGCCATCACCATGTTGTCATAGTTGCCGGGGTAGACGATGATCGTCTCGTAGTCGATATCCGCGATGTGCGTGGCGATTTGGTTCAAAAAGTGGCGATTGTGGCTCGTGACGATCAAAGTGCCGCGATACTGACGCAAAAAGCCCTCGAGCCAGCGAATGGTTTGAAAATCCAGGTGGTTCGTCGGCTCGTCGAGAAGGAGCGCTTCGGGTTCGCCGAAAAGGGCTTGGCAGAGTAAGACGCGAAATTGTAGAGCGAGGGGCACCTCTCCCATCTTTTTTTCATGCAATTCGGCTGCAATGTGCAACCCCTGCAGAAGGACTTGCGCATCACTTTCGGCGCTGTATCCGTTTTCTCTGGCGATGATCTCTTCGAGTTCGCCTAGACGCATGCCGATCGCATCGGTCATCTCACCTTCGTAGAGCCGATCCCTTTCTTGCAGAGCCGCCCA
>CAXTAX010000092.1:0-4055 GCA_964241995.1 uncultured bacterium
GCGAAGATGCGTGGTGAGATCGCTATTTGGCCCCGAGCTTTGCGGGGCCAGGCCAAAGGCGCTGCGCAGACTCGAAAAGAGCGTCTCGATCTCGGACATCAAATAGGCTTCTTCGATCAATATGCAGCGCTTTTCGTGTAAAGCGGTAGCCTGCTCTTCGAGTTCAGAAAGTTCAATATTATGCTGAACCGTACAAAGGTTCTCTTTATCGATTCGATAGTCCAAATAGTCCCGATAGTCTATTTGTGTGCAACTTAGCAAGGTTTGGCAATAATCTTGGGCTTCTTGCAGGTAGCGATGTTCATCGCTTGAACTGTCTAGAGTTTTGCGCTCATGCGCAGCGGCCCATTGTTTGAAATACTGAAGGTACAGTGCGCCGAGCGAAGCATTGCCGATCTCTTTGCGGTAATGACGTTTGAGACATGTGTTGAGTGCTTGAACAGGAGGAGGAACCAACTTCCCGCGAATGATCACCTTTGTCACGTTCGTCATCAGCTCATCGAAATCGGGCATATTGGGGCGAGCTTGAGAGAGACAATCGTCCAAATTCTCGCTACTGCTCGAATGTTGGTGTACTTCCATGATGGCTTTTTTCAGAGCGACACAAGCACTTTGGCCTTTAGCGCTTTGGTCTTTATCGAATACAAATCTCAAGCTTCTCCTGTTGAAGACTTTGACCAGTTGATCCGCTTCTACAGTTGTTCCGGGGTTCAAGTGCGATATTTTGACGAGCTTGATAATGCGCGCGAGAAGATCAACCACTTTCGCCGATTGGTGCGGAGGGCGGTTTTGTAGAGAAAGGGTGAGATTGGCCAGCAAACTGTCCTGTGAAGACGTGCTTGAAAGGGGGAAAACCATGTCGACCTAGTGAGCCTTTGCCAAAAAGAAAATTACCATGAGCTGGTAAGTGGGCATGATTGCGTCAACTGAACCAAAGAGGCAAGGGATTTGTCGCGCTGTATTGACTGCATGGTTCTTAGTCCTCAACGCCATCCTATTTTCAATGTCGTGAGTCGGTAAAGAGGTCAGGGGAGTGCCGAGGCTTTTTTACGGGCAAAAGAGGAGAAGAACTCGACTCAGGGTCATGTGCGCGTTTGGCGAATGGGCCCAAGTTTTGCGCTTCTGGCATCTTGCGCACGGTGTTGCTGATCGCTTCGCAGTCGCTCGGAAGGAGCCATTCTTGGGGGATTGCCATGACCTCGCGGAGGGCGTAGGTTCCCATCCGCTGAGAATCTCGCGCCGAGGTCGCGGCAACTCTAAATTCCATGACAAAAGGGCAGTGTTTGGAATGCAAAATTTCCTGTATTTCTGCCCCACTCAAGCTCCTTTCAGAAGCTTGAATTCTTTCGTGAGCATCTTGAAAGGCAGCAAGGGCAATGCGCAAAATCAATGTCGCTCGACACAAGTCCAGGTGCATTTGCTCTTGCGTGCTCAGCATGGAAGTTCCTAGGTAGACCCTGAGCAGCTCCCGGCGTTGCTCAAGGGATTGCCGAAGGCAAAACTGGGCTATGTCAACGTAGGGGTGCGCAATAGTAGAATGCTCGAAATCGACGAAGTACACGTTCCAATCCTGGCCTTGATAGCAATGAAGGACGTTTTCTGCACTTAGATTGCCGTGAATAAACGTTGCATGCTCGGTAAGCCGAGGCTCGATCTTTTTGAACAGGGTAGTGACGCGCAATACCGCATCATAGATCTGCGGGGGAAATCCCCACTTCAATTGTTGACATTCATTCAAGATCAAATTTAAGGGAAAATTGGCTTGTTTTTTTGCCTCTTGATCAATGCCTTCATGTTGTGCCACGTGTAGCCGCCGCAGCTGAAGCATCGTTTGGACGTAGGGTTTTGGGTCTTCGAGGTAGTTAGGTTGGGGATGGATTTTGATGTACTGCATGAGATAGGCCCGACGTGTCTCATTCCAACCAAAGATTTTAGGGCCGATATTGAGTTGCGAGGCTAAGCGCACGCGTGTCAGCATCTGGGCAAATCGAGGGGGAGAATCTACATTGTATTGCCGTAGAAGGTAGGTGTTCCTCAATGTCGAGAATTTGACCAATTCATTACCTACATCTTTTGTGAGAGTCTCAAAATGGGAGGCGGTATGGAGATTGGCGAGAAATTCCCCCAAGATTTCGTGACAAGTGGTTAATGGGAGAGACTCACTCTTGGGTAGGTGGTAAGAATGGGAGGTGCTTTGAATACCCAATGGCATGTCGGTTCTTTGATGTGGCTAAGTTTTCCAAATTTTGCATGAGTCTTCTCATATGCTTCCTTTTTGTCTATGGGCTCCTTTGCGAGCCCTACAGCATGGGTTTTCCACAGGGCTTGGCCAAGTAAATGAACCGAAAATTGGCTGAAGGCTTTACATATGGTCCACTACGTGGTGGGGCGTTTCGCGGATGAGCGACGTGTGGGACATTGCAACGTTACATAGAAAAAACACCGCAACTCCAATGCATGGCGAGCAGGGTCTAGCCTTAGAACGTAGAAGAAGATCTGGCAGCGACGAGTCTATCGACTGGAACGCTCTTGCGCTTTCATGAGCTATTCCACGCAGACTTTTTCCAAGTAGAGTCGCAAAAGGATCGGTGTACTTCCATCAACACTCGCAATGGTTGCGCAGCGAAGCAGAGGGTCGATGCTCACTTCAGCCTCGTGCACTCGCGTCGGATCTTCTACATCATTTTGTGCATTGAGAGGGAAATGCTCGTTTTGCTCTGGCGCGGGGAAATCGTGCGGCCCAAAGTTCCTTGCCGCAAATTGGGTGTTGAATGCGCTTTCAGATTTGATCTGGAACACGCGGTCGTAACATATTCCCTGCTGATCGACGGTCCAGACGATGCAGCCTCTGAATTTTTCCCGATCTAGGGTGAGCTCAGCTGGTAGGACATAGCGCACCATGGGGCTCCCGCGCTGCGCTGTTTCGCCGGAAAAGCTCGCGCTCCAATGCCAAAAGTAATCGGCAAAATGGGAGAAGTTGCGTAGCCGAAGTTCCTTTGACTGCTGAAGCGGTGGCAACTCGGCGCATTTCCCAAAAAGCTTTGGGTCTAAAGGGAGTCGAGCGCCTTCCCAGCGCTTGACGCTTGAGTGATAGGTGAAGGGAAAGTCTTTCGTCTCGCAAATGTTGAGAAACTGATTGAACTCAAGAGTCAATGGATCGGAACAAGTGCTCGATTCAGGAGATGCGAGGGGGGGGGTGATGCTGGAGTTCGACGCAGTGCTCAATGGCAGCGCTTTGTGGCGCAGGCGCTTCCCGGCGCCGTCACCTTGACGAGTCAATGGCGCATTTTGGGCAGGCGTAGGCGCTGCGCGCCACTGATGCATCGCAGCGAGCGATGCTGTAGCCGGCATGGCCCGATGGTGCTCGACAAGCGGAATGAGGGTGTTTTCCAGCCGTTTTTTTTGAAAATTCGGGAATCTTTTTTGGCCCGTGATCTTATTCAGTTGCCGCGATAAGCGGGTAAACCGATCGTTTTGCCCCACCTCCTGCTGGCGATAAAGATTGAGGCAGCTTTCTAAAAACTCGATGACGATCACGGGTAATCGCACTAAGGCATGCCAAGCCATCGAGCCTTCCAAGAAATCCATGGCCATGTGCTCGGCGAACTTCCCGACCGCGCGATATACAGGGGTCATTGCCTTTAGCCCCTTAGCCCCCGGCGCGTCGCAGACCTTGGATCTTGCACACAACATGGAGTGCGCTTTGCTCAAGACGTGGTAGATGGAGCTTTCACAAGTCTTGAGCGCGTAATAGCGCCTCTCAATTTCAAGCCCCTGCAGCAAGTGCGCGCTCTCGACATCGCTGTTGCAACTTTCTTCGGCAATTTTCAACTGATCAAAAATGCGCTCTTCTTCGCATTCGCGCTGTTTTGGGTAAGCGCGCACGTGATCGATGAAATCCGCACCTTGAAACTGGGGGAGGAGGGGAAATTCGTGATCAATTTCCTCGAACTTTTCCACCAGTTGCACATTGAGGTTGACGAGTAGGGGGTGTATCGCTTCGAACTCTTCGAGTACTCGCCCTCTTTGCTGGAGCCAATTGTCAACGGTGCCCT
>CAXTAX010000093.1:0-4021 GCA_964241995.1 uncultured bacterium
AGCAAAGCTCGTTTCAATGTCGTATACTCATAAGCATTAACGGTAATGTTAGCAGCTATGAGATGGCGCGGTGCAGCTGGTGATTTCGCTCCCCCACATTTTATCGCTGCTCGGGCTCCAAATGAGAAAATGCAGGGCCCAAACCGATCAGAAATTATGGAAATGAAGTGGCGAGTCGGTTAAGCGCAGTCGTATTACGCGCCAGTGCAACACATCGCGATTTAGACAAACGGCGGCGCATTGCAACGAATAGCACACGAAAGTAGACCCGCATTAGAGTCGATCAGCTCAAGCGGTCTAAAAGACTTGAGCGAGCCCATCATTGGCTCGAGCGGGCCCTTTGTGCACATTGCAATCAGTGGCCCGCTAAATGAGCTGCAATTTTTTTGCGTGCTTAAAGGCTTTGTACCTCGCGTTGCATCCAGAAAGAGTGCCCACCTTTTGGGCTCGCTTTGTGAAGCAATCACTGGGTTAGCGCTGATGCCTTACCGCAATCGAGCCACTTCTTTCCCACCAGGTAAGGAGTGTCGACATGCAGGAGATTCTGCTGAATGTGGAACTGGGAGAAACGCGCTTCGCCCATTTAAAAAATGGCGAGTTGCAAAATTTAGCGATTGAACGCAAAAATTGCCAGCAGCTCAAGGGCAATATCTACAAGGGACAAGTCACAAACGTACTTCGCAATATTCAATCTGCGTTCGTCAATATCGGCGAAGGTGAGAGCGGCTTTGTACATCTATCAGATATCGCGGAAAATACGCGTAAGCTCGAAGAGATGTTCGATATGGACTCAGAGGAGGCGAGTAGGCTTGCAAATCCCGATATTTGCGAGTTGTTCGATATTGACAAATGGGTGCTTGTACAAGTGGTCAAAGAGCCAATTGGCTCAAAAGGCGCTCGCCTGACCTCGAATATCTCGCTTGCGGGGCGCTATTTGGTTTTGATCCCGAATGCGCCCCATCGCGCGATTTCGCGCAAGATCGAGCAACCTAAAGCGCGCGAGCGCCTCAGGAATTTGCTCGCGTCCCTCAAACTGCCCAACCACATCGGGGTCGTCTGCCGTACGGCCAGTCAAGCGGCGACGCGAGAACTTTTGGAATTGGAAGCTCGCGATCTCTTGCAGCAATGGTATCAAATCGTCGAGCAATTCAATGCAAAAACCGGTCCAGGTTGTCTGTATCGCGATGTAGATCTGGTCAAAAAAGCCGTGTTAAGTGCACTCGATCGGAAAGTTGACCGCCTTTGGGTGGATGATCATGCGACCTATTTGGCCTGTCGGCAAACCTGCGAAAAATACGCCAAAGAGCACCCGCTGCAGATCGAGCATTATCGCGAGAGCTTGCCTCTGTTTGAGCACTTTCGCGTCGAAGTAGAGATCGAAAGGACCTTGCGGCGCAAAGTCTGGCTGCCGAGCGGAGGGTATCTTTACTTTGATAGAACAGAGGCGATGCACACCATTGACGTCAATTCCGGGCGCAGTTCCTCGCACGAACAAAACCTGGAAGAGGCGCTTGTGCAGATCAATTTAGAAGCTGCAGAGGAGCTGAGCCGGCAACTGCGCTTGCGCAACATTGGGGGCCTGATCATCTGCGATTTCATCGATATGCGTTCCAGAGTGGGACGCCGGCGAGTTTTGGAAAAGCTCAAAGAATGCATGCGTCAAGATTCGGCCAAATGCACAATTCTCAGTATGAGCGATTTCGGACTCGTCGAAATGACGCGTCAGCGCTCGAGAGAATCTCTTGCGGAAATGTTTTTGTGCCATTGCCCCTATTGTTCTGGGCTGGGCCAGATTAAACGGCATGAAACGGTGCAAATCGAAATTGCGCGGGCTCTGAAAAAAGTGATCGACCATTTGGGACAGGTAGCCCTAAAATTGACCTTTCACCCCCAATTGCAACGCCACATGGATACAGAGGGGTTAGATCAGCTGCGCAAACTCGCTCAAATGCGAGGGGCGCGCCTTTCTTTGCATACCGATGACTCATTGCACATCAACGACTTTCACTTTGCCAATTCCAAGAGCCAGCGCAAAATCGACGTTTGAACGATTTTCGAGTGTTTCCCCCCCGCTCGAGAGTCTCATCTGGTGCGCACTTGGTGTTTGGTCGCTACTTTGCGCGCAACTCCTGTGCATTCCCCCACAAGTTCAAGCGTTCGATCGAGGCAAAATTCCCGCGAGCGAGATGCAGGTCCCAATTTGGCTCGAAGTCGATGCTTGTCGCCAGGAGCTCATCGTCTGGCGAGGCGAAAGGCGGCTAAAAACCTATTCCGTATCCACGAGCGCGCGTGGTCTTGGAGAGGAGTTGCACAGTTTAAAAACTCCACGCGGCTTGCATCGCATCCACGATAAGATCGGTAGAGGTGAGCCCTCGCAGACCATTTTCAAATCCCGCAAAAGCCTCGGCCGGCAGTGGTCGCAGCGAGATGACGCATCGGGGGACTGGATCTTGTCGCGCGTTTTGACGCTCGAGGGGCTGCAAAAGGGGTACAACAGGGGCGCAGATTCCGATCATCGATGTGTCGATACCCTACGTCGCTGCATCTACATTCACGGAACCCATGAGGAATCCAAGGTAGGAACTCCATCCTCTCATGGATGCATTCGCATGCTCAATGCCGATGTCATTGAGCTCTTCGACTTGATTCCCATTGGGGCAAAGTTGTGGATCTCCTAAGCACAGTCTTCTCATCGCGAGCACACTAGGCGCTTTTATCGCGCGTTGCCAGCAAGGGGGGGGATCGGGTACAAGGCCAATCGCAGAAGGGTACGTTCAAATGGTTTGTCAATGATTTACGATATCTCCCCCTACCTTCACGAAGATACAGCTGTTTGGCCTGGGGAAGAGCGCCTGCAAAGCCGATTGGCCAGCAGCATGCGAGCAGGGGAATCGTGTAATGTGCACGCCCTGCGCGCCAGCTGTCATCTGGGAGCTCACGCGGACGCACCTGGATTTTTGGACGCAAAAGCTGGGCATATCGAGCAGCAAGCTCTTCATCTCTATCTCGGACCTTGCCAACTCATTCGCCTCAAAAGAGCGCCAGAATCGCTCATCATGCCCGCCGATCTCGAGGGGTTTACCCTCGAATCCTCTCGAATCCTTATCGATACGGGGACCTACAATGCCGATGGGCCCTTTTCGGTGGACTTTCCGGGCTTGAGCATCGAATCGATCGATTATCTCGTGGAAAAAGGGGTCAAGACGTTGGGAGTCGACACACCAAGCGTCGATCCTTACTCCACGCCGAATTGGCCAGCGCATCGCGCCTGTTTTGCGAGGAATCTCGCCCTTTTGGAGGGCTTGCTATTGTGGAAAGTGCCGATTGGTCAATACGACCTGGTGGCTTTACCGCTCAAATTGATCGGATTTGATGCAAGCCCAGTGCGGGCGGTCTTGCGGACGCTTGATTGAACGCGAAGTTGTGAAACCAACTTCTGCCGCAAAGAATTGGGGTAGCCCTCCCCCGAAGTGGGGAAGGGGGAAAAGCGGTTAGGATGTCAGAGCACTTAGTGGATCATTATCTACAGATGGGGCTCCACCGATTGTGCTGGGATCATCTCCGCCATTTGATTTGCCGTCGTCATACTCTCTACAGTGCATGACCTTAGCAAAAAGGGGTTGCCACGATTTGAAAGTACGTTGAGGCGTTTGTGTTACGGGAAATCTACTGTTGTGGAAATTTTCAATTCTCATCTTTAAAACCTGCTTGGTTGCATGGTTAAATTAGCAGTTCGCGCACTCAATTGAGCGCGTCTAGTATTAATTATGCCACGCCTTCACCATTTTCACTCAAGATCAAATGCAAAAAAAAATTTTTCTGAAAAAAAAGCGCATTGCGCCGCTCTCACAGGCGCTAAAGCCAAGTGCGTGTTGTGCACATGCCGCACTTGTTGAGCACTGATGAAAATGCACAGATGGTAGATAGAGTTCGCCTAGACCGAGTGCGGTTGGCGAAAGGAATGCTCAAATGCCCCTTTCCAGATGGCGAGTTGATCGCGCAATTCGGTATCGTGCAAAGA
>CAXTAX010000094.1:0-3977 GCA_964241995.1 uncultured bacterium
ATGCCCCTTGCCCAAATCTGGACTGCGGCCGTTATAATCCACACCCCTACAAAGCAATAGCCATTTAATCGGGCGCCCCTCGTGTTCGACGAGCGGAATGCGCGCAACGAATTCCACACGTCGAAAATAGGGAGCGAGGCGATCGAGTGCTTCGCCGGCCCAGCGCTTAGAAAAATGCCCTTCCCCCGATTTTTCGAGCGTAGCGTATAGGCCAGTACGCCCCCTCCATTTCGAGGGGGGAAGTTGACTGTCATAGCCATTTCGCCGCAATCCTCGAACATTGAAAAAGAAGATGTTGGCATCCTCTCCCACTCGTCCCGTAGTATACTGAAATTCTGCTGTGAGTTGATACGTATCGGCGATGAGCAATTCGCGCGAGGGGTTCCATCGCACTGTGGCAAGCGCGCTAGAGAGCCGATCCCAACCCAGGCACTGTTGAAAGGGATTGAGGGCGAGGGGAAGGGGGGCTCCCAAGCTCTGCCAGTGGGGAATCAGCAGGGTCACCACCGAAAGTGCAAAGCTGTAGACCGCCCCCCGCTGTAGCTTCCGCGCGCTGCTCTGTTGGCGATGCGTGGCGGCAAGGCATAGGAAAATTGCGGGATAGGTAAAAACAGCCCAATTGGCCTGCATCCTGCGCCAACAGCTCATCGATGCAAAGACAAGGAAACTCGCCCATGAGAAAAGACCTAAAGGGGCTATGCGCGGCGTGCGCATCATCTCTTGCGAACTGCGCACAAAGCGCACCAGCAGCCAAGGGGACAGCAGGGCCATTTGCCCCCCGATGAAACCCAAAAGGTGCGCGAGGTTGAATGCCGCCCCCTCTTGCGCTAAACCTGAAGCGCTTCCACCTCTAATTTGCCCCCAAACGTGGCGTATCGTGACAGCACCATGTTGCAGATTCCAGTACACACTCGGCGCAAGGCCGATGCATGTGAGCGCGAGGGGAATCGCGCAAAGGGTGGGTTGCTGCCGAAGGCGGCGCCATAAGGCGGGACAGGCGAGCGCAAGGGGGAAAAAAAGGAGCATCGTCCATTTGAAAAGCACGCCCAGGGCGATCCAAAAGCCCAACTCCACGGCTTTGGCAAATTCCCGCGTGCCTCCAGATCCCTCGAGCAAAGCCCCCAAAGCTCCAAGGGCGCCAGACCAAGCGAGCATCATGCCAACATCCGTGGTGGCAGCGAATTGGCCCAAGATTCCCGCCGGAGAAAAGGCCAAGCAAAGGCCCGCTCGGAAACTGGCCTCTGGGGAGAGTCCCCAACTGCGGCAGCTGCGATAAAAAACCAAGGACGTCAACCAGTTGAATGCGCCACTTGCCGCGCGCACAGCAAACGCGCTGTGGCTGCGCAAAAGTGCGCAACTGGCCCAAATTTGCCAAGCAATCCCAGGGGGTTTGCTGTAATACCCCCAATTGAGCTGGCGACTCCAAGTCCAATACTGCGCCTCATCAGGCGCAAGGGGAACATTTTGGACCAGCTGCCAAAGAGCTCCCAAAAGCCATTTCCCGCTCACGATCAACACGAGCCAAAGTAGCGGATGATGCACTCTTTGAAAGAGCGCCCATCCCTTTCGATCCCCCTCAGAGTCGAGGCCCGGGCCCGAGCCCGAACCCCCTTTACGCGACGGATTGAACATCGCCTGAGATCCCTTCATCATACAACACCCCCTTCGCGCAATGCCCGATCAAGTCCCTGCAAAAGGCGGCGCGCATTGCGGGTTGACTGCATGGCGATCTGCTCGATCGTCTGCTTGCGAAGGTGCGCGAGGCGCACTGCGATCAGCGCAACGCGCGCGGGCTCATTGCGCTCTTTGCGATGGGGCTCTGGCGACAAATAGGGGCAATCGGTCTCAAGAACAAAGTGCTCTGAAGGGGCTGTGGCTGCTGCCCTTTGCACATTTTCCGCAGCTTTGTACGTCGTCAACCCCCCAAAGCCGACGGACCATCCCCTTGCGACGAGCAACTTTAGCTCCTCGGGGCCCTCGGAAAAGCAGTGGAGCACTCCAGGTAGTGCCGAGGGCTTAGCTGCGTAATGGCGATCTAACTGATCGATAAAATCGTGAAAAGCGCCGCGGCAATGCACGATGAGGGGCAAGTGCATTGCGCGTGCAAGATCCATATGCAGCAAAAAGCGCTCGGCTTGCTCGCTTGGAGAGCACTGCGCGCGCACGTAATCGAGCCCCGTCTCCCCAATGGCGACCAGTTGCCCAACCCTCGCCGCCGCTTCGATGCTTTTCAGCGACGGAGCATCCTCCTCGCGCATTGCTGGATGCATTGCTGCGGCGTGCACAATAGGCAAGTGGCCATTGGAAAAAGCGCTTGCTCGCTCCAAATCCCTTTCCGTGAGACAGACATTGAGCAGAGCGCCGACTTTGCTCGCTTGGCAGTTGCGCAAAATTTCATTGCGATCGGGCCATAGAGCGTCGCCTGTAAGGTGCACGTGCGTATCGATGAGCATTGTGGGGCCCGGCGTTTGATTCGCCTACCAACGTGCATGAACCCCCCTTTTTGCAAAAGCGCCCCCAATTTCGAAACACTCAACGCGCCTTCTCAAGTTTTGACCCATCCTGTAGACTCCGATCAAAAACCCCTTACCCAAAAAAGTGGGTGTCTGAGAGATTCTCCGCGTCTTATGCTTATGCAGACCCTTTTTTCCTTCTCCCTGCCGCTTAGCGGTTGGAATATCGATCTACAATCCCTGTGAATTCGACAATGGGCGCTCATGCACTCTTTCGCGCATTTGCGCAGTCTGATGGTCTGGGAAGGGTCATTTTCCTCGCTCTCGCAGTGCTTTCCGTGATCGGTTGGGCAACGACAATCGGCAGATTGTGGGCGCTCGGCCGCGGGGCGTTGCGGTTGAAGCAGTTGCGCGCTCGCTTCGACGCGCATCGCGAGCGCCCATTGAGCATGGAAGTTTCGTCTAGTATCGAAGGGGAGAGTTTTGGCCACGAACTCTATTGCTCCTTGCGCAAGCTCTCCCTCACCTTGCTCAATAAAAATCGCTTCGCCGAAGGCAGTACTGCCCCACCGCCGCGGGCCTACCTCACCGGGGCCGATCTCGATTTAATCGCCTCACAGGCGAGCTGCTCCCTGCAGACCCAAAGCGAGCAGCTCCATCGACACCTATACCTGCTCTCCACCTGTGTCACTCTCGCTCCCTTTTTGGGATTGTTGGGGACGGTGTGGGGAATTCTTCTCTCTTTTGGAGCCCTTCAAGGCGGCGCTGGTGGACCCTCAAGTGATGGAGTGCTGCAAGGCCTATCGTTAGCTCTGGCAACCACCGTAGTGGGGCTTTTTGTCGCCATTCCAGCCCTCATCGGCTACAATCTCCTCAAGTTCGCGATCGGCAAGGTAGAAGCAGAGCTCGGCGAATTCGCCCAAGCGGTGCTCTCTTGCGTCGATATGCAATATCGCAACCTCGAGTAATTCATGGCACGACGGGGATGGCAACTTCCCAGCAGCCGCGCGGGTAGCGTGGGGCCGCCCGAACTCAATCTCACCCCTTTGATCGATGTCGTCTTTGTGGTGTTGATCTGCTTCATCCTGATCGCGCCGCTCTTGGAGCTCGAGCAGATCGAATTGGCGTCTTCTGGCTCTTCATCGCGCCCTCTCAATACTCAGGAACGCGCTGAGTTGAAAGTGCATGTGCGCGCCGACAATTCCATACGGGTAAATGATCAATTGGTACTCGAGCGCAACCTCCCGAAAGTCTTACAATTTTGGCGCCAGCGCATCAAAGGACAAGCGCCCCAAGTATTTTGCGATCGGCGCGCGCATTTCGGCACCTATCAAACGCTGAAGGGCGCTCTCGAAAAAAGCGGGTACTCCACGGTAGACCTCATCGTCATCCCATCCGACTCTATGGAACCGCGCGGGTAGAGGTCATCACCATGTGGGAATCAATCGATCGCAGCTTACCCACTCTTGGCGCTTGGGCGATCGTTGCGCTGGGACACATTGCGCTTGTAGGCAAATTGAATAC
>CAXTAX010000095.1:0-3946 GCA_964241995.1 uncultured bacterium
CTTGGCACCTGACCGGCATGGACACCTCATCTAGACTTGATTGCGCAGTTGCAAACTTTCCTCAAGACTTGCAAAAGTTGCAAATTTTCAGAGGCCCGAAATGTATTGTTGTTGGCCTTGCCCTTCCTCAAAAACCAAAAGCCTCGAACTCGCTCAATCTCTTGAATCTGAACGGCAAAACATTTTGGACTACAATGAACAACCAATTGATCGCCATTCGTCGGACCATCAAGAAAAAATGCTCGTGGTAACCGACCGCGCTTTGAGCTACATAGAACAGAACAGGCACGAGCTGCAGAACCTCCACAAAAGCGTTCAGCAAGAGGCCAATAGGGATATTGCAGAGATTCTCAGCCTCAGCCAAGAGAACCTCAATTTTACACGAGCAATTGAAGACGTCCGTCCGCGATCTCGGCACATCAACGAACTCAAAACCTCATTTCAGTTAGATTCGTCCCTCGGAGCCGATTGCATTCGGCGAGAAAGTCCATCTGCTGCAAGCGCAGGGCAGTGTTCGGGCTCAAACCTATGCGAGCGTACAGAACCAAAGGATGCACCCCTTGAAACAAGCGCTACTGTCAAATGAGATCCAAAATTAGCCATGCGCTTTAGGTCAAACAAAAGTTAGCTCCGGCTTGGTTCCCCAGATTGTGCTCAAAGGCCCGCATCGCGTTGCAGATGCGGATATTCACTCTGCACCAATGCCCGAATGCCCCCCTCAATGGCTCCCAAACCCTCTTTTAGTGAGTTTTCGTAGCAAAAGTTGGGAAACGCGCTCGCTTTTTGGAATGCGCTTGAGCCTCTCAGTCCATGCAGATGCCTCAACGTCGCAGAGTATTTGCTGAACACTTTCAGCAACTTTTTACAATTTGATCTAATGAGTTGCAAAGTTCTCCGAAGTCTTGCAATACATGCAAATTTCAGAGGTCTGAGATGTTTTGCTGTTGGTCTCCCCCCGTATCTAAAACCAAAAGCCTTGAATTGGTTGAATCTCTTGGTGCTGAACGGCAAAACATTTTGGAGTTCAGCGGACAGTCCATCACGCGCAATCTATCCGATCATCAAGATACGATGCTTTCTGTTACCGATCGAGCTTTGAGCTACATCGAACAAAACAGTCGCGAGCTGCGAAAGCTTCACAGAAGCGTTAGAGTAGAGGCGCATCGGGATATCGCGGAAATTCTCAGCCTCAGCCGCGAAAACCTCAACTTCGCTGACGCTACCGAGGATGTGCGCCCGAGGCTTCGCCGGATCAGTCGCCTGCGAAGTGAAATTCAATTGGAGTCCATTCCAGAATGCGACTACTTTCACCCAGAGAGCTCTTCTGAAGTGAGTGCAGAGCAGCTCTCAAGGTCAAATGTTGGTAAGCGCGCAGCCCAAAAAGACTCTACCCTCAAGTCGCGCGCCACTGTCGAATGAGGTCCAAAATGCGCTGCTGCGTCTTGGGTAACACGAGGGTCAAACCCGGCGTAGTACCTTGTTCAGAATTGATCTAAGGGGTTGCAAAGTTTTCTGAAGTCTTGCGATATCTAAAAAAATTTTCAAGGTCTCATCATGCTTTGCTGTTGGTCTCCCCCCATATCGAAAACCAAAAGCCTTGAATTAGCACAAACACTTGGCGCTGAACGGCAGAGCATTCTGGAGTTCAGCGAGCAATCCATTACGCGCAATCTATCCGATCATCACGAAAAGATCCTTGAGGTTACTGATCGAGCTTTGAGCTACATCGAACAGAATAGTCACAAGCTTCGAAAGCTTCACAGAAGTGTGAGGCTAGAGGCTAATCGGGATATCTCGGCAATTCTCACCATCAGTAGAGAGAATCTTAACTATGCCGATCCGACCCAAGACGTGCTTTTGCGTATGCAATGCATTAGTCGAATTCGCGACAAAATGAAGTTAAAGCCAATTTCAGAATACGGAAGTTTTCATCTGGAAGCATCATCTAATGAAAGCGCAAAACAGCGCTCGGAATCAAATTTCAGTGACATTGATAGCCCTTTGGAGGCTACGCTTTAGCCGCCCGCCATTGTCGAATGAGCTCCAAAATGCGCTCTTGCGTCTTGGGCAACACGAGGGTCAATCCCGGCTTCGTGCCCTTTTCAGAGAGCTCAAAAGCCCGCATGGTGTTGCAGATGCGGCCATCGAGCCGCACGCCGATGCCGCGAATGCCCGCCATGTTCCCCCAGTCCCCAAACATCTCCAAAGTGAGTTCGCAGGCTGTGATCAGGAAAATCACACGCTTTTTGGGATGCGCCTGGAGAATTTCAAACACCTTTGCCCCGATGTAGTGCACCGTGGTGATGAGGAGGGGAATGGCCCCTTGTGGAGGTAAAGCGTGTAGCGCTTTGCCGATGAAACACTGGCGACAAACCAGATTTTCAGAATCGCGAATGCAGTTTGTCGTAAAACGGCCCGATGGACACTCGTGGGGCTTGTGGCAGTAGGAAAATCCTGCGATCAACAAAGCATCTGGATGCTGAAGCTCTTGGGAAAACGCCGCAACATTGTCAAATCCGTAAAGAAAAAAGTCGCCATCACGTATGTGCGTGCGCTTTTTGCACAATGAGCGCACGTACTTTTTGGCGTGGCGCCAGGGATGGCGCAGCGCTTTGCGCAAAATGGCAAACCGCTCGTCGTGACCGAGCATATAGAAAAAGCTCTTGAGCTTTAAAAAGCGCGCGGTTTTCGGGGTGATCCCCACCATGTTTGGAGGCGGCGCGGGATTGCGCAGGGGCTGAAGCTTCGCCGCTTGCAGAGCTCCCGCGTCCCAAGCGCCTTCAGATTCCTCCCAGCCCTCTTTACCTTGCCAGAGGCGAAAGCGCTCGATGCTCGATGAGCGTGTGGATTTACTCATCAACTCCCCGAAGCAGAGCCATTTTATTGTCCTCAATGCGCTCTTCGCGCGTAGCCACTCCCATGCGGCCAAAGAGACGACCGGGATGTCCCGCATCGATGGCGCGCCGGCGCAGCGCGCTGCGACACTCTTTGCGACAGTAGCCCAAAGTGGACCGCCAACACTGCGTGCAACTCAAGAAAAGGGCGTTGCAGTCGACATTCGCGCAATTGAAAATCGAATCGGGAAATGATGGGCAATGCAGGCATTTGCCACAGCGCGCGTTGGCGCCGAGATCGACGGTGAGGCGCTTGTCGAAGACAAAGAGCTTGCCGAGCCAATGCCGCGCCCCCATGCTCGCCGCGTAACCCAAAATGCCTCCTCGCAGTTGATAGAGGTTGTGATACCCCCGCGCTCGAAGATGCGCCGGGCAACATTGACATCGAATCCCTCCTGTGCAATACATCAAGATGGGAGTCTGACGCCCCCAGGCGGGAGCTAAGTCCCGATCGAAATCGCAAAACTCCCGAAATTGCGCGCGATGAGGCGCAAGGGCGCCTTCAAAATGCCCTAATTCCCATTCGATTTGGTTGCGCACATCTACAACCGCAACCTGATCCGCTTGAGTGCGTAACATCTCCTCCCACTGCATGGGAGAGAGCTCCTCGGCGCGCGCATTGAGCTGAACGGGACGATCGAGCGCCACCAGTTGCGCGCGCACTTTGACGGCGAGCTTTGGGAAAAGGTGCTCCGTGCAGTCTTGAGTGTGCACGGCATGCTCTGAAAGGGGGTGCCGCCTTCGCGCAAAAGCGAGGTAGCTTGGCAATGCATCTTTTGAAAGTGAGGCTTGCGCGTTGATCCCCTGCTCGGATAGATAGATGCGCCCCCGCCCGTCAAGTCTGGCCAATAGCTCGCGATGTTCCTCTGCCAAGCGCTCAGGATCCGCAATGGGAGCGAGGCAATAATAGGCGAGAGCGACATACTCGCTACAGGGTGATGATCGTGGTGAAAAAGTGGATGAGGTCATCGATCGCGTTGGCAAATGAGGGTGGGCAAGTGGAGCTGATTGTCACCAGCTCGTTCCCGGCTGGTGGACTTTTGGGCCTACCT
>CAXTAX010000096.1:0-3930 GCA_964241995.1 uncultured bacterium
GAGCAGGACGCGCAAAGCGGGGAGTTGCCGCTCATCAACAGCTAGATCAAAGGGGGTTTTTCCATCATCTTTTTCAGCGAAGGGATCGGCGCCTGCTTTGATGAGTGTGGGCACGAGCTCGTGAAATCCGAGTTCTGCCGCAAGATGCAGGGGGGTTCCTTTGTTGCCGCTCGCAGCGCTGGAGGCTCGATTGTTCAAGAGGTGCACCACCGCACTTGAAGCATTGTGGGCTACTGCGTAGTGCAGCGCTGTCTTGCCCTCGACATCGCATAGCGCCACGTCCGCTCCATTTGCTATCAGCAAGGAGAGGTATTCTGGATCTCCTAGGGCTGCAGCCACGTGAATGGCCCGCACTTCTTGGTCGTCTAACGGGGTATCGGGATCGTCGAGCTCCTCGAGTAGGATTTGAGTGGTTTCAAATTGCCCCGCTTCGATGGCGACGCGCAAGGGATGCCGAGGGGAGCGGAGTCGCTCAAAGGGCTGTTCCTCGCTGAACATCGCTTTGAGGAGTGCCCTTAAAGCTTGCGAGCTACCAGATTGCGCGGCGATTGCGAGGGGAGTCAAGCCACTTTGATCAACGCACCTCAAAACCTCGGGTCTTTCCTCAATGCCAAGTCGGAGCAAGAAAACGCAGTCAAATTGTGCTGCGTGGTGCAGAGTGGTTCTGCCGCGGTCATCGGGGGTGTAAAGTTTGCAGCGGTACTCTAATTTTTCTTCGTCGCTGTCGAACTCCTTTTCAAGTTCGTAGAGCAAGTAGTAGACGAACTCTTCTCGGTTGTGGCGCGCTGCGATTTGTATCGCCTCGACGTGCTCCTCTGGAGTCATTTTATGGCCTTTTAGCAACGCCTTGAGGCGCTCGAGATCGCGCCCACAGGTGCAGAGCAAGCGCAGACGATCTTGAATAGTGCACGTCCGCTCACCGCTGGGACCCACGGTGAGCCGACCGTAAACTGCCGAAACAGCATTGAGGGGTGTGAAGGCGCGGTATTTTTGAATGAGCAGGTCGAGTTTGTGCGCGATTTCCACGTTACGTCTGCTCACCGCGACG
The DNA here is from genome assembly GCA_964241995.1 of uncultured bacterium. Taxonomy (GTDB): domain Bacteria; phylum Chlamydiota; class Chlamydiia; order Chlamydiales; family Parilichlamydiaceae; genus CAXTAX01. The sequence continues at coordinate 1,049 of CAXTAX010000096.1, forward strand.
CTCAAGGGATCTTGATGCCAGCGATTGGGGAAGGTCAAAAGAGTAAAATTGCGCTTTTGGTGGTTAATGGGTTTATGCCACTTGGAGTGGTTCAAGATGAAATTGGACGTTTTCAAGCTGTCGTGGAAAAGCGCTGTCAAGAAAAATGACTCCCCATCCCAACTGACCATTCTGGGGTTTGCGCCCCTTTCTAAAAGCTTGCGCACCATCAGCCAACGATCATCTTTTGCTGCCAGATGCAACGCGGTTTTTTGGGTTTTCAGCCTTGCGTTTAAATCGATTCCTCGCGTTGCCAAGAGCATTTCGAACACCTCGAGATGTCCAGCCTCTACGGCGAAATGAAGTGGGGTAAATCCCTGCTTATTCTGAGCGTTAATTTTCGCTCCCGCATTGATGAGCATTTGGGCGAGCCGTGTATTGCCCCGCTTGGCGGCAAGGCTTAAAGGGGTCATGCCATCTTCAACGCCCAATTCGAGATTCGGCCGGCAAGCGAGCAGCTGCTGGGTGGTTTCTTCGAGTTCTCGATGCACTGCGCAATAAAGGGGCGTCATCCCATTGTGGGCTTGGATATTGAGCGTTTTTTCCCGAACTTCCATCGCTTTTGTTCCAGGCTCTAAAGCGCCATGTAAAAAGAGCGCATGCTTCACCATGTTTGCTTGGCCCGTCTGCACGGCGAGCATGAGTGGAGAATTGCCATCCTTGGCGATGACCTCCAAAAGGTGTGGCTCTTTTTCGATGAGAATGCCCACACTTGGCACGCACTTCGCAAGTACTGCGTAGTGCAGAGCGCAATAGCCATTGGCATCGACAGGGGTGAGTTGCACATCGAGTGCGATCAGCCTTACCAGGTGCAGGTAGTTGGTGAAGTCGCCTCGCCCTACTGCGCCAAAGACCAAGGATGCCTCCTCGCCCTTCACGCCTTGAATGTCGCGTAAACGCTCCAAAGCCTCTTTTGCCGACTGCAAAGCCTCTTCTGCTGGCAAAAGATATTCAGCAGTCAGCTGCGCAGGTTTCTGTTCGAGTTGTAAGGACTTTGCCTCTTCGTCATGAATGGGGGCATTGAGGTATTGGAAGATCTCCTTTTTCGCTTCTACAACGTCATTTGAGATAGGTTTTAGGCATTGTAGTTGCCGGGTGTATTCGGCGTTTTCAGCGGCGTGAAAGCGGCTAAACTCTACACTAAAGGCAAAGCCCGAGGTCGACGTAGATTCTACGCGCCACCAAGTGCAAGTGGAAAGATTTCGCAGTTGATGCGCATTTTGATTGAGCAGCTGCAGCCCTGAGGAGGCTACAGTGATGGGAGCTTTGCGAATTTGGATGCCACACCCACCGACAACGTGGCGATATTCGTTTGCTTGCGTTGGCTCCAAGTCCTTTGCCATCGAGGTGAAGTGCACATCGAGTTCTGGATCAAAATCAGTCTCAAACACCGATGTTGGGGCTGCTTGTAATTTGGCCCATATCTCTTTCCGCTCCTCAATTTTCTTTTGCTTTTTTTCTCCCTTTAAATGGGCCATTGCACTGCTAGACGTCCACATTTTGTACCAAGAAACGGGTAATAAAACTATTGACCGCTTATCCCAATTATCGTGATACTTAAGGGTATCATCATGTTGTTTAATTAATGCGTTGTAGTTGTTTAATGCCTGTTCATAATCCCTGGCGTGTTTTGCAATTTGCGCTGTTTCCTCATCACTTGGCTTGAAAAAAATGTGCAATGTGCGAATCAGCCGCTTGGCAATTGCAAGTGCATCGATTTGCTCCAGAGCATGCCTATCAAATGCATTGGCTGCGGGGAGGAGCTGCTGGCCAGCTGCTGGTCTGCATATCCTCGAAACGGCGCTTGTTACTTCGTCGCATAGACCCGCGGGAATTTCGGCACCTCGCTCGGAATTTTCAAAAAATCCTTTGAGTACAGCGGTATGTTCAACTCCCAACTTCTCAGCCAATCCCTTGGCCGTGATCGTTGTCGCCACTTTCCGCACTGACCGAATGGGCAGTGAGGGAAAAAGACTTGGAGAGCGGCGCACTGGATCATTGACGCCAGGCGTCAGCTTGGGTAGTTTTGCATGAGCTTTTAGCGTTTGGAAGTAAAGGCTGAAGAACTGAATGACCTTCAGCATTTTGAAATACTTAGCGCTGATCGGCAATTTGGGCATGATGCTTTCAATGCTTTTCGCCATCATCTTGTATGCCTGCAGCAGCTGCTGATACGCAATAGGATCTTGTTTGTGTTGGGCGCGGTACTTCGTCAAATGCTCTTGGTAGAGAGCGTCAATATTCAAGTCGTACTCCACCTCGAAGCTGCCATCGAGGTAAAAGAGTTCGTCGGCGCGCTGTACTGAATTCTGCTTGGCGATGATGCGAAATGCAGAGGTGAAATGGCTGCGATCCAGCAAGGTGGGATCGACTTTTTCTTTTTTTGGGTTTTCTTCCTCTTCCCGCTTTTGCATCGCGTGGAGGAGTTCTGTTAGGGAAAAGTACTCAAAGTCCGGTGGCAGTAGGTCTTTGTGGTCTAGGCAATAGCTGTGCAAATCGACGAACTTTGTGCCGAGATCGTTCGAAGAAACGTCTTGTTCTTCGATCACAGATTTTTCAAAGACCCCTCCATTGAGGTAGCCTTTCATCAAGTAATCGAGCATGCCGATTACCTCACCGACGAGGGTGTTTTGGTACACGGGGTTGAGGACGGGGTAGAGATTGCGCTCAGAGTTGAAGTGCAGGCTGAAGAAGGGGAGGGCGTCGTGCTCAAAAATTCCGGTGGAGAGCTCGCGCAAGAGCTGTTGGAGCTCCTCGTTGGAGAAGGGGAGGTCTTCGCCACTTTCCGGTAGGAAGAAGTGGTGCTGGGTCTGCAGGCTTGCCTCGATGCAGTCGAAAAGTCC
>CAXTAX010000097.1:0-3920 GCA_964241995.1 uncultured bacterium
GCCTTTACTGCCAAAGAGCATTCTTGCAACACCCGCGGCAGAAGCGGACTTTCGAAAATGCTCGCCCCTATAGTTAGAATGGCCTTGCACGGAGACGCAGCGACCTCTCTTCCCGTAGTGCTTAGTGCAACTTTTACAAAGCTAGTCACTGTATCAGGCTGATAAACCTAAATGGGACTCTACCACCCAATCACTCCCCTTTTTGGGTGCGATCAGCGCAAAAATACTGATCGCTAGCACCTACACTAAAGGAAATCGATTGGCGGTCTTACAGCGCATCCCAATGCCCCCCAAATGCCCCTTTGCTCATTACGCCCCGTTTCACATCTAGTAGATTCCGAAAAAAGGTGAGACATCAAGAGTGCTAGCGTTGTCATTTGCTGCCTACGTAGAGGCTTAGCCCACTGACCCAGATTTGTTACCGCTTATGCTTGCAAGATCTGGTGGGCTTTGGTGCGCCCCCCCAAAAAAACCGCTTCATTCTATTGACCATCTAGATCCTAGCGCTGCGCAATGCATGCCTCAGGCGCTGCACTTGCGATCCCAATCCTTGCTATCAAACTTGAAAATCGACGCTCAATGAGCTAGAATATTTCATTAACTGCGTAACCCGCCCATCCCATTTAGGAGGACACCGTGTCTCGCCGCTGTGAACTGACCGGTCGCGCGCCCTCAAAGGGGCGCTCATACACCCTGCGCGGAATCGCGAAGAAGAAAAAAGGTATCGGGCTCAAAATCACCGGAAAAAGCAAGCGTCGCTTTTTGCCCAACATCATCAAAAAGCGCTTTTGGCTCGATGAGGAAAATCGCTTCATCACGCTAAAGATTTCCGCAGCTGCGATTCGCCTGATCGACAAAAAGGGACTCGCCGAAGTGTTGCGCACTTTGCCTTTGGCGTAATCCGCGCATGGCGTTACCCCGCCCCCCTCGCATGCCAGTTGCAACGCGCACTCTAAGCGTTGCCACTGGCTGTCCAAACCATTCCCCCTGGACCCATGCGCGGCTTTCCCGACCTCCACACCTATCTCAAAGCCCTTGAAAAACAGGGGCAGTTGCGCATTGTTTCAGCACCTGTCGATCCGCGATTCGAAATTGCGGAAATTCATCGCCGCGTTGTCGCAAATCAAGGACCCGCGCTTTTGTTCACCAACGTGCGCAACAGCGCATTTTCCGTAGCCACGAACCTCTACGGCTCTGCGTCAAGAGTGCGTTTAGCACTTGGAGGAGAGCCCGAGGAAATCCTCGCTCCCATAGTCGATTTGGCCAAATCGGGGCGCCTTCCGAGTTTGAAGATGCTCTGGCAAATGCGCTCTTGGATGACCTCCTCGTTTCGAGGCGGTCTGAAGCGACGGCGCTCGGGACCTGTTGGGGAATGCGTCATGGACCCCCCCGATTTGACTAAGCTTCCGCTTCTGACCTCTTGGCCTATGGATGGTGGCGCATTCATCACCCTCCCTCTCGTATTGACGAAAGGACCAACTGATGATCGTCCAAATCTTGGCATGTACCGCATGCAGCGCTTTGGGCCCACCCAGATGGGCCTGCATATGCAAATTGGAAAAGGGGGGGGATTTCACCTTTGGCAAGCTGAAGCACAAGAACAGGCACTTCCCGCCACGGTGTTTTTGGGCGGCCCTCCCGCTTTGACGCTCAGCGCCATTGCTCCCCTGCCCGAAAACGTCTCGGAATTCCTCTTCGCTTCTTGGCTCTTGCAGCATCCCCTTGAGACCTTTACCCCATCTGGAGCGACTCATCCCCTGCTCTCCAATTGCGAATTTGCACTCGTGGGACACTGCCCGAGTAAAGCGCGCCGACTCGAGGGGCCATTTGGCGATCACTACGGCTATTACAGCTTGGCGCATGAATTTCCCGAATTCCACTGCGAGCGAATCTATCACCGCAAGGGGGCGATCATGCCAGCCACCGTAGTGGGTCCGCCTCCTCAGGAGGATCTTTTCCTCGGCGAGTATCTACAAGAGGCGATTTCTCCCCTCATTCCCCTCGCTATGCCGGGAGTACAAGCCCTTTGGAGCTACGCAGCCGGCGGTTTTCATTCATTGACCTCCGCGGTCGTGCATGAGCGCTACGAGCGAGAATCTCTGGTGCACGCCTTCCGCATCTTGGGGGAAGGGCAACTCTCGCTCACAAAGTGCTTACTCATCGTCAACGAATGCATTGAAGTGCGCTCTTTTCGACGCGTGTTGGAGCACGTGCTCGAGCGCTTTTCCCCCGAAACCGATTGTTATGTGTTTCCCAATCTTTCGATGGACACCCTCGATTATGCAGGCCCTCGCCTCAATCGAGGATCCAAAATGGTCCTAATCGGCACAGGTGTTGCCAAGCGAAAATTGCCCGCGCATTGGGCAAATGTCGAAATTCCAGGGATCGAAGAGAGCGCGCCCTTTTGCCCAGGATGTCTGGTCTTGAGCGCTCATGCACATCGAACAATAGACATTCCTGGCTTGCTTGGCCGACCTGAGTTGAGCCCCTGGCCCCTTCTCTTATTAGTCGATGAGGTGCGAAGCGCACTGCGCGATGAGACGAGCTTAATTTGGAGCGTCTTCACGCGGTTTGATCCAGCTACAGACCTTCATGCGCACAAGAGCACATGCGTGGGCAATCACCTCCAGCGCCGAGGCCCCATTCTGATCGACGCTCGCAGCAAAGTCACCTACCCCCCCAAAGTCTCTCCTGATCAAGCAACGGTGCACTTAGTGTCTAAAAGATGGAAAGAGTACTTTTCCGCATCTGCCTGATTTTCAAAAATTGGAACAAAGTGACGGCCACGAAGCCCCACTACCACGGCCAGACAAACGAGCCGCTCGCTCGATCTGTGAAATCCGTAGAGTTCTGTTGCAGTGCACGCTGCAAGTGCTCCAAATCGTCAATTTAGGCTAGCTACTATGCGCGCAAAATGAGTAGGCTTTGCGGCTTCAGGTTGCAAGTCGCTGGACCTTTCGACTTCGCCCCAAACATTGGTGAAGGCGATTGAGCGAGATATGGCCAGCGACTCAATCGCCAATCGAAGCTATGGAAAAAAATGTCAATATCGAAACAAGCGATCAATGTACCAGCACCAGCACTCGCCACCGCAGACGATTTCCAAGTGCTACTTAGGGTCAAAAAAGGCCCTCTACACCTGCACAACACCACGCAGAGTATTGCGACAGCGCACATATGGTATCGCGAAATGCTCGAACAGCAAATGGAGCTAGACGAGGAATCCTTCGTCGCGATGATGCATAACGGCTGCTTTATGAAGGGGTGCGAATCGCTCATATACCTCGACAAGGACGAGCAACTCATCGTCAACTTCGTCATGCATAAAACCCTTAGCCCAGATGTTTTGGCGCGCACACAACAGATTTGGGATGGTGGAAATTGGAGTTGGTCCAGCCAGTCCTAATCGCAATTAGAGCTCAGCATGAGAAAATGCTGAGCTATTTTTTCCCCAACGAGCGGTAGCTACGGGACTTTAAACCATAAGAGGAATCGAAAACTTGAAAGGCTTGAGGCAATAAGCAAGTCTATTTTTCAAGTGCCATATTTCTTTGCAAAGGATTAAACGTACCAAATGGAGCGCTTTAGCCACCTGCAAACGCGCAATTCTTGCCTTTGGCAAGCTGCTCTAAAACGTTGTACCTTTGTCGATACGCGTTGATCTCCTCCTTCTCAGCGCTAGAAAGATCCATAAACAACCAAGCGGGCCAAACAAACAAACCCGCTACACCCAACCCGACATTTTTGGAGGTTTTATCCGTATCGGGAACGAGGCGGTGCATTTCCATTTCAATTTGACGCATTTCAAATCGAATTTCTTCGCAAGTCAAGCTGCTGTCATCAACACGCCTGACCAGTATGGGATGCGCGCGACGACCGGCACAACCAGCCAAAAGCATTGCGAGTAGAAGCACTTTGAG
>CAXTAX010000098.1:0-3910 GCA_964241995.1 uncultured bacterium
TGCATGGATTGACTCGGGCGTTTGGAAGCATTTTTTTGCCGGCGCCTATCTTTCTCAGCGCATTGAGGATCGCGAAGCGCTCGAGCGCGAAGTGCAGTCCATATGCTCCCAATGCCCTCACGGGGGCGGCGCGTCCTCATCGACGCGCTTTTCTCATAAGGCAAGCGAGGTGCTCAAAAGCGCGCTCGAGGGTAGCGAAGCGGATGGGTTGAGCGCCCTCTTGTTTTGCTCATTTCCCTGGAGGGGGGCAATTGATGAGGATCTAGCGCCCCTTTGGCGCTGGCTAGATGCAGATTCGACTCGGCACGTCATTTTTCTCGAAAGCACCCCTCAAGATCTCATCATTGCGCTGCAAACGCCCCTCCTCGCTGCGCTTTTGAGGGGGGCGCAAGGGTCACTGCATCTTTGCAAAGGTCCCCACAGGGGGATAGCGATTGAGCTTCTCGCCAGCGAATTGGCCGATTTGCCCTTTACGCTGCACAGTTTGGCAAACGACGCGTTGTGGCTTGAGTTTCGGCAGGAGCTTATTGAGCGAGCGTCGCAAATTCGGGGCATTTGCGACGAATTATTGCGCAGTCCCGATACGGCGGCTTTTGCTCTGCAAAATGCCCCTGGACAAGCAAGAGATGCCGATCTCGGCGCCTTGCGCGGCGCATTTCGCGAGTTGCCGGCAGTGCTTTGTGGCGCTGGAGCGACGCTTCAAGATGCCCTGCCACACTTGCCAAGCATTGTTCAAACAGGGCTCCTCATCGGCTGTGGATCTGCCGCCCTCACATTGGAGCAAAGCGGTATACCCCTGCACGCGGTCGCCACCATTTGCCCGCTTCGAACGAGCTTCGAGCGGTGGCTGCGCCTCGATTCCTTTACGGCGCCCGCTTGGACGTGCCTGCGCGCGTATCCAGACGTCGCCCAGATGCTGTTTGGGCCTCGCCTGCACCTCACGGGATTGTCGCGATCGCCTAGCGTGCAGTGGGTAGAGGAAGCTCTTGATTTTTTGGGTGTTCAGCTCGGTTACGGTTGTAGCGTGTTGGCGGCGGCATTGCGGACGTGTCTGTTTTTTGGTTGCAATCCCATCTATTTGGTCGGAGTCGATCTATGCTACAGCGGGCGCGGTGAGAAGTATGCGCCGGGAATCGAGCGCATCAAAGCGCCAATAGATGGGCGGGGGGTGCGCGCATTGGCCAAAGGGATGGGGGCAGAGGGTAGAGAGGAGGGGAGGAAAAGAGTTGAGGAGGAAGGGGAGTTGCTCACCAATCAACCCTGGCTTTCCGAGCGCTCGTGGATCGAGCGGTTACTTCAAGCATTTCCAAAGACCCGAGTTTACAATGCCAGCTCTCGCGGGTTAAAGATCGCCGGCGCGCCCTACACATCGTGCCGGGATTGGCTCGCCAAGCACGCGCATTTGCCACGCGATTTTCCCAATTTACTCTACAGCCACATCATCGCCCACACCCCGAAGACGACGCATGTGGGTGCATTTGAAGAGCTGCGGGAAAGCTTGCGGCGCTGCATGCTTATAGCGCGCCAAGAGCTCAAAGCATTGCCCATTCAGGAGCTTCGCCAGGGCGGCTTGAACGTGGAGAGGTTACGCGAGCATCTGGAAAGACTCGAGCGCGCATTTGCGGGCGAACTCGCGTTCGAAGTGCTCTTAGAGCCGATGCAAACAGCGCTTGCGCATGTGCACCAAAGAGAAGTGCAGCAGATGAGAAATGGTCCCAACACGTTTTTTTCCGATGCGACTCGCTGTGTGCAGTTGCTGAAACTCGCCACGCATCGCCTAATGATTTTCCAGAAAAGGGGAGAGCGTTTGCTACAAACCCTCGAAAAGAGCTGCGGCGATTTCGCCGATATGCGCTCGAGCTTCAAAGACGCATAAGAGGTAAATTCCCATGCATGCAACATGTGCAGCCATTATGCGCAACAATGCTAATTGGGTAGTGGCACCTGGATCGAAAAGGTCGAGCCCACTTTGACTTGAGACTTTACGTCGATTTGGGCATTCATCGCGATGAGCCTTTTGTGCACTTCGCTCAAGCCCAACCCGCCACTGCTCTTTTTCGTCGTGAAGAAGGGGGAGAAGATTTTGGCCAAATGCTCTTGGGGAATGCCGACTCCGTCATCGATGACTTCGATTTGCGCAAAGTGCGCGTCCTTTTTGAGGTTGAGGGTCACGTGGCCCTCTTCTCCAATCGCGTGTGCGGCGTTGATGAGGATGTTGAGCAAACTCGCCTTCAGAAGTTCTCGATCTGCTAGTGCAGTCATCGCCTCAAAGTGTTGACATTGAAACGTCTGTTTGGGGGTAAAGAGGCTTTGCGCGCGCATGAGCGTCTCTACTTCGGTGAGCACTTCGGCTAAATCGAGCGATGTAATTTGTGCTTCTTGGGGTTTTGCGTAGGCCACCACCCGCTCCAAAAGCTCTTTGATGGACATGCAATGGGCCAAAATTTGCTGAGAAGAGTCGCCACTTTCGGGCGAATCTGCAAGCGCCGTAGCAGTGCTTTCGATTCCATTCAAAGGCGCGCGGATCTCCTCAGCGAACGTCTCTGCCACCTGTCCTAAATCCCTCAGGCGATCATCGTGGGCGGCCGCAATTTGCAGGCGGCGCAGTTCGCTGATATCGCGCGCCATCACCAAGAGCCCTTCCTGCAATTCCTCTTCCTGCCCCTCTGTCGGCTGGTCGCTGAAATAGGTGATGAAGTTGGTTGTGATCTCCAACAGTGGATTCTTTTTTTCTTCGTTTTGTAACGTATAGCAAAGCTCGGGGCCTTTTCCCGACTGCAATGCGTCTTGCATGGAAAAGCCGAAGTGCTGATCTGGAAAGCACTCGCTGAAGAGTTTGCCGCGCAGCTCCCCCCCCACTTCGAGCCAGCCACCCATCGCTTTGTTACAGGTGAGGACGACGCCCCCCGCAGTCACGAACAAGACTCCTTGCGCCATTTGCCCCAACAAGTTGTCGAGATAGCGGCGCGCTGCATCCAACTCCTTGATTTTGACCTCGAGCTGGCAATACACCTCGTGCAGTTGCGCGCTAACCTGCCGAAATTGCGCTTCGAGAGTATTGTAAGCCCCCTCGAGACGCATGCTATTTTGGGAGAAGTTTTCAAAGGCTTGGCGCAACTGGGAGTCGGTTTGAATGGCGCTCAATGCATTGAAGCGAGAGTCCTCTTGCGAGGCGTCTTGCGGCGAGTTCGGAACTTGAGGTTCCTTGGGAGCGTTTTGAATGGGTTTGATGGGATCGGACATACAGTTCTCTGACACTTGGGACAATTTTGCGCGCTGAAAGGACAGTGCGCGCAAATTTGGCCCAGGGGATTTTGCGCACGCTTTGCTCTCGCAAAGCTCAATCTGCCCTATGCGTTTTTGCGATGAGCCTTTCGAGGTGAAAATTGCGAGGCTTGCAGCAAATTCTCTAGATAAGAAATGACCTTATTATTGCACAAGTTCAGGACAATTGCCAAAATGTGCGGTGATGAATTTGCCGGTGACCGGATTCGAACCAGCACTCGGTTTCCCGAAGAAGATTTTGAGTCTACCGCGTCTACCATTTCGCCACACCGGCATGCAATTGGAAATTCTATCGTGCATCTGCGAATTTCTCAACACTTCCACCCTCCTCAAGGCCCAAAGGAGGGTGCGAAGTTTTCCACCAATTGCCCAACCATGCCCCAGAGCACTTTCTGAAACAATGCGATGCGCGATTTATACCTTCTCGATCTAGATGGATTGCTCGTCGATACCGAGCGCATTCATTATCTCGCCTATCGCGAGATGTGCCGACAAAATGGCGCGGAGCTTCCCTGGACCTTTGCACGCTACACGCTCTGCGCCCACCTCCCTGGCGCGGGCTTAGCCGCCGGAATTTACGCGGCATTGCCGCAGCTGCGAGAGCGGCATCCCGAGTGGGCGGTGC
>CAXTAX010000099.1:0-2284 GCA_964241995.1 uncultured bacterium
CTGGTTGAACATCGAATCGATGATGTGGATGAAGGCCTCGTAGCAGGAAAAGAGTCCATGGCGACCCGTCAATAAATACCCCTCGAGCCAACCTTGACAGGTATGCTCGCTTAAGATTTCCTGTACGCGCCCATCTACCGCTAGGTGCTCATCTTCTGGTAAAATCTCCCCGAGCCAAGTGCTCTTGGTGACCTCAAAGACCGCTCCGAGGCGATTGGAAGCCGTCTCGTCGGGGCCAAAGAGGCGAAAATTGCGCTGCTTTTGATTGAGTTGAATGAGTTGACGTAGATATTTACCCAGCTCGCGCGTGGCTTCGGCTATGCACGTTCCGGGCTTTTTGACGTCGACCGCGAATGCACTGTATGGAGGCAAGACGAGATCTTTGAGCAACACCCCCCCGTTCGCGTGGGGGTTAGCGCCCATGCAAAGCGTGCGCTCAGGTGCGAGATCGCGCAAACGCTCTTGTAGTCTGCCTGTATCGTCGAATAACTCCTCAGGGCGGTAGCTCTGCATCCAGGTTTGGAGCAGCTTCAAGTGCTCTGGTTTTGAGGCCAATTCAGAGAGGGGAACTTGATGCGATCTCCAGGACCCTTCAGTCTTTTTCCCATCGATCTCCTTGGGTCCCGTCCAACCTTTGGGCGTGCAAAAGACGATCATCGGCCAAATGGGCCGCTTGAGTACCTCCCCCTCTTCGCTTCGGGCACGCTGCCAAATCTGGCGAATTTCGGCGTACACTTGGTCCAGTGTTCCTGCGAGCAATTGATGCATTTCGCGAGGATCGGACCCTTCGACGAAGTAGGGACGATAGCCGTATCCGACTAGGAGGCTCTCCAGTTCAGAGCGTGGAATGCGCGCGAGCAAAGTCGGACCGGCGATCTTGTACCCATTGAGGTGCAAAATGGGGAGTATCGCTCCATCTTTTTTGGGGTTGAGGAATTTGTTGCTGTGCCATGAGGTGGCAAGGGGTCCAGTTTCTGCCTCGCCATCGCCTATCACACACGGCACGAGCAAGTCCGGGTTATCAAATGCAGCCCCGCAAGCATGCGAGATGCTGTACCCCACCTCCCCCCCCTCGTGAATCGAGCCGGGAGTTTCTGGAGCGACGTGGCTCGGAATGCCCCCCGGAAAGGAAAACTGTTTAAAGAGGCGCTGCATCCCCTCGGCATCTTGAGAGATGCTCGGATATACGTCCGTGTAAGTCCCCTCGAGGTAGGTATTCGCGACGATGGCGGGTCCCCCATGTCCAGGGCCCGTGACGAATAAGGCGCTTTGCTGATGTTTCTTGATCAGGCGATTGAGGTGCGCGTAGAGAAAATTGAGGCCGGGTGTCGTTCCCCAATGCCCGAGTAGACGGGGCTTGATATGCTCGATCTTCAAAGGCTCGCGCAGAAGAGGATTATCGAGCAGGTAGATCTGCCCCACTGCAAGGTAATTAGCCGCACGCCAATACGCATCGATGAGTTCTAATTCTTTATCGGTTAGTGGGTTGAGATAGTTCTGATCGATACTGCTCATCTTATATCCTCATATATGCGCGCTAAAGCCAAAGCCGACCATGCGACTTCGAGGTGCTCATTTATTTCGCATATAGCAAAAAAAACCTTGCCTGCAAACCCAAGTCCTCTTGGGCGACCCAAATCCATGCATTGCGTTGCAGAGTTGGATGCACATAGGTGCATTGTGAAAATGTGTGCGTTTCGTTGACTTTGGGGACAGTGCATGCTGAGACGTTTGCCTCAACATCAACCTTGGAACCCCGAGCGAATAGAGCGCGTAGCGCGCTTTGCGATGTATTGCGTTTCTGCAGTGGGACTCTCGGCGACCCATGTTCGACATAGGCGCAACACCCAGTCCGCTTGAGACTTGCTCGCGTCGTTGAGCCAATTGGCCACCGCATCTTGCACGTAACGCGCTGAGTCTGAGCGGAGCGGACTGAGTAACTGCAGTCCCAATTCAGGATGCTCTTTGAGCTGTGGAATGTGGTCGGACCAAAAACCGCGCGGTCGAGTGCTCTCGACGGCAAAGCGGCGCAAATTTGCCGAAGATTCATGCGACCAAGGCATCAATAGGGCGAACGCCTGTTCGATATTCGCGGCAAGATGAGGGCGAACGGCCAGCCAGGCCCATTCGCGCACTCCAAAGTGCGCATCATTGGCTAAGGGCTTGACCAAATGAAGACGCTCGAGGAGCGACAGATTGGGAACCGCTGCAATGAGATATGCTGCCCAACCGCGCACAGTATCGGATGGGTGCTCAAGAAGCTGTGGCATTTGTGCCAATGCAT
>CAXTAX010000099.1:2294-3902 GCA_964241995.1 uncultured bacterium
TCCCACGCGCATCATCCTTTCGACAATTCCGACACTGGGCGCCAAAAACGATGGAGACTGTGATGGAAGATCTGGGGCGATTTGCGCCAACAGGAGCGCAAAGTCGATGGCGGTCATTTCGACGTAGGTCGTGGTGGGACAAGTGCCTTGATGAAGAGCGGCTAACCGCTCAGGAGCAATGTCGCCCACTTTTTTTGCCTGCTTAGGCGCCTTGTCCACTGCAATACACTCGAGTCATGCGGTTTGAGTCACCGATTTGGGCCCCCCACGAGAACCCCGCAAAAAATCTCTAAGAGGTCTTCATCTGCATACTGCTAGCGCACTCGCGGGCTTTGTGCTCAATCCTCTCGAACCGGAATGAGCCCGCATCTTTGGCGCACATGAATGAAAAGTGCGGAGAGAGTTGCGCCCACAAAAGGCCCGAGGAGGTGGATCCAAATCCCTGCAAAATCCCTTGCTGCGATAGCTGTTCCAAGCGCTCGAGCGGGATTGAAGGCTGCACCGGTCAAATAAGAGCCACCCAGCGTATTAACGATGATCAACGAACCCAAGACAATCGGTGCTACTGATTTCGCCAGACCCATCATTACAGCATAAAAGACGGTCTCTACCAGAAAAAAAGTCAACAGCACCTCCATCCAGAAGGCTTGCCCTGTAGTGACTGTTGGCAAAGCGTGCACTGTCGCCTTTGCTTTTAGAACGTCGGCTCCAAGAAAGTATTTCAAAACAAAAGCAGCAGCCGTGGCGGCAAGCACTTGGATGCTAACATATTGTCCCAACGCCCGGAGGGAAATTTTGCGACACATCCACATAGCCAATGAGAGTGCTGGGTTGAAGTGAGCCCCTGAGACCTTTTGGTAGGTGAATGCCATGGCCAAAACGGCAAATCCCCCTCCTAGAGCCGCTGCGAGGTTACCATGTTGAATCGACGCGGCGCAAACACTAGAGAAAACCAGGGTAAACGTCCCCATAAACTCTCCAATCCATCCATCTCGTTCCATTCAAGCCTCCAAATACTTCGCAAATTCAATTTGCCTATTTACTAATGGACTAGTAAACACCAAATTATATCGAAAAATGGCCATTACATTGGACCGGATGGTGTTTCTCGTCAATTGAACCACCATCCCCTCCTTCAGCCTATGCAATGCGATCAAGTACATATCTCTCTCGCTGCCAGCTCAGGACACGCACCAAATGATCAAAGGCTTAGGACGGGCCACATCAACAGCCTAAACACGGAATTGCTAACAAAAATTTTTCATTTTTGTAAGCAAAAAGACTACAGATTTGTCGCAAAATCGTGGAACGCGCTTTATCGACTATCTCGTAAAAAAGTGGTGCTTCAAGGTCAAGACCAGCTCACTGTATCTGTTTTTAGACGCTTCCCCAACATCGAAGAAATTTTTTGCGTCAATCCCAATGAAGCGCAATTGCGGGGGCTCATCGCTTTGCCTCTTCCCACCAATCCTACAGTGCATTTAGCTAAAATTGGAACATTCAATTTGGGCGATCTAGCTGAGAAAATCGCTCTAAGCCATGATCCCCTTCTCTCATTAGTGGCCGTTCATAGAGATGGCATGGCCCTACGAAACATCAATAGGGACA
>CAXTAX010000100.1:0-3891 GCA_964241995.1 uncultured bacterium
GGATATTGCCATAATGCGAGCGCTGGCATTTAGCGCCTCATAGCCCACAAAGGGGGTATCGCCGAGTTTAGCCTGTAGGGTTTCCCAATCGCCCTGCACAGATGTTGAATCGGGCTTTATGGCATCGGCTTCGGTTTTTTCTCTGGTGCGCGCGCGGTGATCAAGCGCGTGGTATTCCTCGACGTCGACGCCTATTTGACGCTCTTCGGCCAAGTGGAGAATTTCCTCAAAGGGCAGTCCATACGTATCTTTTAGGGTAAAGGCTTCCTCTCCTCGAATCTTTCGATCTTGCTTTTGCGCCAATGCGATCACGGCGTGGAAATGGCGCTCTCCTCGCAGCAAAGTGCGCAAAAAGCCCTCCTCTTCCTCTAGAATCACTTCCCCAATTGTGCTCTGCGCTTTTCCCAAGCGGGGGTATGCAGCGCTCATGTATCGATCGAGTAGGGGCAACATTTCGGCCAAAAAGGGGCGAGTGAAGCCCAAGGTCCTACCGTAGCGCACAGCTCGCCTGATCAGTTTGCGCACGACGTATCCTCGATCGACATTGCTGGGTAGGATTCCGTCGGCGATGGCAAAGGAGATAGAGCGAATGTGATCGGCGATCACGCGATAAGCACTAGCTGTTTTTGCAGTCGGTACGTAGGTGGTTTTGGTAAGTTCCTCGATGCCCGCGATGAGACCGCGGAGGATATCGGTTTCAAACACCGAGCTTGCCCCCTGCTTGATCAACGCGATGCGTTCAAGACCCGCTCCGGTATCGATCATCGGCTTGCTGAGGGGCTTGAATTTCCCATCGAGTTGCAGGTCGCTTTGCATGAAAACGAGGTTCCAAAACTCCAAATAGCGCTCCTCCCCGAGATCTTCAGCGGGGACTTTGGCTGTCCCGAAGGCGGGGCCGCGATCGTAAAAGAGCTCTGAACAGGGGCCACATGGCCCGGTGGAGCCCATGGTCCAGAAGTTGTCGGCTTTGCCACGTCGAGAGATGCGGCTTTCTGGAACGTGCGCTTGCCAAAGGGCAAAGGCCTCATCGTCGTCCTCAAAGACAGTGGGGTAGATTTTTGCTGGATCGAGCTCGAAAATTTCTGTTGCGACTTCCCATGCGAAGGCGATCGCTTCCCGTTTGAAGTATTCCCCAAAAGAGAAATTCCCCAACATTTCGAAAAGAGTGAGGTGGCGTTCGGTATGGCCGACGATTTCCAAGTCGTTGTGTTTGCCCCCGGCGCGCAAGCAAGCCTGACAGGTAGTGACTCGAGGAGACTTTGGAGGGGACTTGCCGAGAAATTGATCCTTAAATTGATTCATCCCAGCGTTTGTGAAAAAAAGCGTGGGATCGTCCAGCGCGGCCACTGGCGAGCTGGGCATGTAGAGATGCTGTTGCTTTTGAAAATATTCCAAAAAGCGCGCCCTGATAGATGAACTTGAAAGCACTGAAATCTCAGATAAAAAAATGCGCTCCGGGGAGTGCTGAGTGGGGAATGTGACGCAAAATGCCCTCAGGGGGAAACGATGCCAAATGGAAATGCTTAAAGGCCGCTGCCTAATTGACCAAGCGTATCGAGCAGATGGAGAAATTGCTGAGCGCGAAAGGGAGACCCCATACGCTTCAAACATCGATCGAGCCGATTGCTTTCCCCACGAAGGAGCACGCGCGCGTACTCAGTATTTTTGCACAAGCGCGTAATATCGACAATGAAGTGCCCGACTCGCTCTCGCCTACGGTTTTCATCCCAAGCAAAAGCTTCGCGGGTGTCCAAAAGCGTCATCGCCAGCTGAAAACTCTCCTTGGCAAGGAGGCAGCATAAACGTGCCAAGCGACGCATCTTTTCGCGCAGGCTAGCAAGCGTTTTGCCTTCGCCATAAGGATGGGGAAATTCGCTCGCGGGCATCGCCCAAGCACTGCGCATGTGCGCCAATGTGCATTCAAGGTGCTGCATACATTCCACCGCTTTGAGGCTTCTTTCCGCCACGACGACAAGCGTAGCGACGAACTGCATTTGCTCGTTATGCTCAAAGGCATGATTGACAAATTGCTGCACCGCAGCGATATGGGGATTTTGCAGTTGATACCAAATATGGTCGGCTCGTCGCGTTGCCGTCCATAACCAGCGCAGTTGGCCGATTGGTTAGGGGCAAAAGATGCTCCTTTGCTCTCGGGCGAAAGGGGGACTTCAGTAGATCGGGGAACTTGCGCTCCGTAAATGGGAAAAGTAGTTGTTGCCATCGCACCGAGCCCAAAGTGTTGAGTATTATTGTTTTTTGAAGTGAATATTAGTTGATGAAGATGTTTCGATCGAACAATTTGCGCACGCCCATCGAGAACAACGGTCTTTCTAATGGCAAAAAGCGTTGCCGAGTGTTTTGGTAAGGCATGTACATTAGCCAAGCTTCAATCGTTTGCTTTATAGACTGCATGTGGTACCACTGCAAGGGCTATCTCCCAGCTACAACGCGCTTTTGCAACCTAAGTTTTGGACGCATGGTTTACGGGTATTTTTGGGGGAGCTCATTTGCCCGCCCCCGTCGAAATTTTTCCTTTGGTGTGACTTATGAATCAGCCCCTATCCACTACGACCTTCACCCCGTTGGAGGACTCTCAGCACGCTGATTTGACGCTCGCCGCCAATGCGATTCGCAACTTGGCAGTGGATACTGTGCAAAAAGCCAACTCCGGGCATCCGGGATTGCCCATGGGCTGCGCGGAGATCGGCGCGTATCTCTTTGGGGTATTTTTGCGTTACTGCCCCTCAGATCCGCATTGGCCCGTGCGCGATCGGTTCATCCTTTCGGCGGGTCATGGATCCGCCCTACAGTATATCTGCTTGCATTTGGCCGGTTTCGACATCACCCTGCAAGACCTTCAGATGTTTCGCCAGCTGCACTCCAAAACGCCTGGACATCCCGAGGCTGAACTCACTCCGGGAATTGAAACCACGACGGGCCCTCTGGGGCAGGGCGTTGGACATGCCGTCGGCCAAGCACTGGGACTCAAGCTTTTGCGCGCGCGATTCACCACGCCTCCGCCGGCATTCGAGTGCCCCAAAGTCGTCGTCATCGCTGGCGACGGGTGCATCATGGAGGGGGTGAGCGCGGAGGCGAGCTCATTGGCCGGGCATTTGGGGCTCGATAATCTCATACTGATCTACGACGCCAACGCCATCACTCTCGATGGCCCACTGTCCGATTCCTGTTCAGAGGATACCGAACAACGCTATCGGGCCTATGGGTGGGATGTGGTCCGCATCGATGGCCACGATCTGGCGGCAATCCACGGCGCCCTCGCCCCTCTTAGAGAGCGGCAGACCCGTCCGACATTGATCATCGCCAAGACAACTATCGGCAAGGGGTCGCCTCATAAAGCGGGCTCGCATAAAGCGCATGGTTCTCCTTTGGGCAGTGAAGAAGTGGCGCTCGTCAAACAGACCTTGGGATTTCCTCCAGAGCCCTTCTATATTCCCCCTAAGACGAGTGCCTTTTTCGCCGAGCGGAACACATGGTCACAGGAGCAACATGCGCAATGGGTCGATGCCTTCGGCAAATGGCAGTCTGCAGAACCTGAGGGAAGAGAGCTGTGGCAAGCTCTGAAAACGCGTTCGCTACCCGACTTGGAAAAAGAGCTCGACGATCTCGCGATGTCCCCTTCCCTTTCGGGGCGGGTGGCGTCGCAGGCCGTCATCGCCCACCTGGCGAAGTCCATTCCCTATTTGATCGGGGGGTCGGCGGATCTTTCGGGTTCCGATATGACTCTGATTCAGGGAAGCTCGATCGTCACTGCCAAAGACTTTAGCGGCAGGAATCTCAAATTTGGCGTGCGCGAATTCGCCATGGCCACCATCGCAGTGGGGCTCGGGCAAACCGAGCTGATCTTTCCCTTCATCGGGACTTTTTTGACCT
>CAXTAX010000101.1:0-3876 GCA_964241995.1 uncultured bacterium
TAGATGCCGCGCACTTGGTATAAAGATGGCGAAACGGCCTCGATGAACATCTCCAATAATTGGGTAAAGCCGGCGATGACAGAGATAAAGAGCAGAAACTCCAAAAAGCTCAAATCGATGTTGCGCGCATCGATGCCAAATGCGCTGAGCCAAACGAGCGCCCCAGGAGAAGTGATGTAGTGGTGAATGAGCCAATTGAGCACCCCTGTAATGGCAATGACGAAGGCGACTGCCATCCCGAGGTTATTGGCCGTGCTGACGCGATTGGAGCAGGCTAAATAACTGCACATTCCCAAAAAGTTCGCCAAGACGAAATTCTCGACAAAAATGGACTGCACGAAAATTCCGAGCAAGTTGAGCGTTGTATAGGGTCCCATCCACATAAATAATACTCTTTGTTACGCGCGTTTTTGTGCGGCTTGAATTCGATTGACACCCAAGATCATTAAGCCCACGAGGAAAAACGCGGCGGGCGCTAACACCATGAGATTGGCGTTTTGATAACCATCGGGATGTAGGGTGTCGGCATAGATGCTTGCGGGAATCACGCGATAGCCAAAAAGCGTTCCAAATCCCGTCACTTCGCGAATGATGGCGATGAGGGAAAGGACCAAGGTGTAGCCGACGCCAGCGCCGAGTCCGTCCAAAAGCGCGGGAAGGGGGGGAACGTTCTTGGCCATCCCCTCAGTGCGCCCCATCAGGATGCAGTTGGTGATGATCAACCCCACGAATACAGACAGCTGCTTGGAAAGGGAAAAGAGATACGCGCGCATGAGCTGATCGATCATGATGACAAAGAGCGAGATGACGGCGAGTTGGATGATCATGCGCACGCTGTCAGGGGTGTATTTGCGAAGCAGGGAGACGAAGATGCATGACCCGGCAGTACAAATGGTCACAGCGCCCCCCATCGTCAGCGCGACTTGCAGATTGTTGGTGACCCCGAGCGAAGAGCAAATACCCAGTGCTGCTACCAGCACCTGGTTTCCACTCCAGATTTGGTCTGTGAAGTAATGAGAGAGACGATTGGGAGAGCTCATCGCGCGCCTCCTGTGGTGGTGAGTTTGTGTTGCGCAGCGAAAAAGGGGCGGTACTGCGTCAAAATATCTTTGTAGGCAGCGGTGACCCCGTTACCTGTCAGGGTAGCGCCTGACATTCCATCCACCGCGTTGAGCGATAAAGGGGAGTTTCCGTAAAGATCGCTGACCTTTCCCTTCACCACGATGATGGCCGCAGGACCTAAGTCGTAGTTCACCGAATTATCGGCCTGTCTTTGAAAGATCTTTTTACCCGTGAATTGCTTTTGCCAATCTGGCTCGGAGATGTTGGCGCCAAGTCCGGGAGTTTCACCCTGTAAATACCACGTGGTGCCGATGACGGTGTCGCCGTCGCTCTGAATGGCGAGATATCCATAGATGGGTCCCCATAAGCCAAAGCCATTCACTGGCAATAAGTACCCTTCAGGACTTGTATTGGGACTTAGTTGCGCCTCGGGAATGTTGGGCATAAGGAGGTAGAGGAGCTTTTTAGGGAGGTGGGCGTACCCCAGCTTTTGATTTCCATTGACGAAGAGTTTTTCCTCTGCCTCGCTCGCGAAGGGTTGAATGTTTCCGGCATCGTCGATGCATACACCGCGAATGCGCTGCTCCACCAGCCGATCGATTTCCTCTGGCGCCGCTAACCGCACCGAGCGCGCATCGGCGCAAGGTACAAGATACCCTTGAGACGCATCGAAGTTTGCAGGGACGAATTGCCCCTCTTGGCTTTTCACCAAAAAGTGCTTTTCGGGAGCTAGCCACTTTGCTGCCATGAGCATTTGCTCGTTTTGATCGAGATCTCTGGCTTCCTCTTGGGGATTGTGCAAGGTGCTGGCGAGCAGCGATAGGATGATGGAGCAGACGATGCAGACACCACCTGTAAAAAGCAGGGTGTAGCGATTGGAAAATTCCGCTATGGAAGTGGGCGATGGAGTGAGGTCAGACTTGGGTGGCATGAGTAGACCTCCGCACGCTGAAGGCGATCGCCCAGTGATCAAACAGCGGCGCCGCCGCATTTCCAAATAAGATGGCGAGCATGACCCCTTCGGCATACGCTGGGTTGACCACGCGAATGATGATGGTCAGCCCCCCGATTAATAGGCCGTACAACCAACGCGAGACCTCTCGATCGGGGCTTGAGACCGGCTCTGTCGCCATGTAGACAAGACCAAAAGCCAAACCGCCTAAAATCAGGTGCTTATAAGCGGGAAAGGCGAACTTCGCCGAATTCCACATGCCACCGTCATCACCCAGATGAGTGGCGCACCATTCAAAGGCGTAGGCTGTTCCAAGCGCGCCGAGCACTACTGCAAGCATGGTGCGCCACGAGGCGACGCCGATGAGGAGGAGAAAAACCGCACCAATCAAGCAGGCGCATGTTGAGGTTTCACCAAAACAGCCGACGTGGTTGCCGAAAAAAAGTGTCGAATCCGTGAAGTGATTGGCGCCGTATTGCAAGCTTGTGAAATTGAGAGCCGTCTTGAACTGTTCGGGGGCCAAATCAAGGCCACCCTGATCCCAAGGAGTGGTGACGAAGGCTTTGAGTTGGTCTATAGAGAGCTTCCCCAGTTCCAACTTTTCACGCGCAAGCGATGACCATGTAGCGAATTGCTCTTGTACGGCCGCAAACTTTACTCGACCTGCGTGCACGAGGTTTGCGGCAATGGCATCGACATGCACCCGTTTGATCTCGGTTGCTGTGTGGAACATCCCCAAGCCCGAGCTCTGCGTGTAGCCATCGAGATCTCCCCTTCCTGCCATTTGATTCATCTTGGAGAGGCTATCGGACACGACCCCAGGATTTGTCCCCACCCACACATCGCCCGACATTTTGTTGGGAAAGCTGAAAAAGAGCAGGCAACGACTCGTGAGCGCTGGATTGAACACGTTCATCCCCGTCCCGCCGAAGAGCTCCTTGCTCAAAATGACGCCGAAAGCGACGCCGATGGCAACCATCCAGTAGGGAATGATGGGGGGGAGAATCAGGGGATAGAGGAGCCCTGTGACCAAAAACCCCTCAGCGACCTCATGGCCGCGAAGAGTTGCGAAGATAACCTCCACAGTGCCCCCGACGGCGTAGGAGATCAACATCACTGGGATAAATGCGCCGAGTCCGAGCTTGAGAATGGGCCAGGCTCTGCCCTTGGCGAGAGCAAAAGACCAATAGGAGTGAAAGCTTTTGGAAGCGGCGAGGTACTCATCCATAAGGTGAAAATCGCCACTTGTATACACGTACTTTTGCAGGCCCGTATTCCAAATCGCCACCAGCACGGTGGGCAAAATGGCGATGACGACGAGCATCATCCAACGTTTTAAGTCCACAGTGTCGCGAATATGTGGCGCGCGCGACGTTTTGATCGGGACTTCATAGAGAAATGCGTCGACAGCGCTAAATGCCGTCGAAAATTTTTTGAGGCGCGGCGATCGCTCGATGACCCCCTTTTGTGCATCTAATACCCTTCGCAACCAACTCATACACGGTAGTCCTCTTCAAGCCTTTTCCAAGACAACACCCGCCATGGGCCCCTTATTCAAATGAGCGATGGCGTGTGAACCTTGGACTTCACCTCTTAAAGCTTGATATAGGTCAATGGGCGCAATTTATCAACTTCGCCTCTAGCATGTTGGTACTTGTAGGCCATTTATAAGTGCATTGCCAGAACGAACGGGGAAGCGCATTTCCCCCACACCGTCGAAGTCCATCGATTAGACTGCTGGGAAAAAGCAGATCTTACGCTAGGTCTTTGCCAGCTTTTGATTCGGTATATTTAAAGTTTTTTGAAAGCATTTATAGAGGATGCATAGAATTAAATTGCCAGTTTTTTCTAGATGAGCGGTT
>CAXTAX010000102.1:0-3806 GCA_964241995.1 uncultured bacterium
GTGTATTGCGTCGTTAGCGGTTTGGTGGGAATTTTTCCACCCTTACGTCTCCACGGATGACGCGCGAGTCGCCGCGGTTTGCGTCAATGTAGCCCCTACTGGAGCTGGAGGCGACATTACGCATCTATACGTGGATGTGGGAAGTCGCGTGGCCAAGGGGCAAGTGCTTTTAGAGCTCGATCGCAGAAATGCCCATGCGCAGCTCAAACGCTCTGCTGCGAATGCGACGCTTGCTCGAAGCGAGCTTGAGCGCACAAAAAAACAGGTGCGCGAGGGGTGCTCCCCGCAAGTCGATTTAGACAATGCGGTTTGCGCAGCGCAAATTGCGGAGGCCAACTTGCAGCTCGCTCGCGTGGCACTAGACAACACGCGACTTCGGAGCACGATCGATGGAATCGTCGTGCAAAAACTTTCGGAGATCGGAGACATGCTCGCTTCTGGGCAGACGGCTGTGACCGTGGTGGACATCGACAACGCCTGGGTCTCTGCGAATATCGAGGAGTCCTATGTCGGTCGCTTACGCATCGGTCAACAGGTAAAAATTTCAATCGACGAAGGGGGAAAGCTCGAGGGGCGTTTGGGCGAGATTCTGCACACGACCACTGCGCAGTTCGCGTTGATCCCTTCAGATAACGGAGCGGGCAATTACACCAAGGTCGTTCAGCGCATTCCCATTAAGGTTTGGCTCGACAAGCCCCTTCATCGAACCTTGCGCGTTGGGCAGTCGGTGGAGGTCAAAATTCGAGCAGGTACTTAAATGGTTAGTGCATCGGTGGATCAAGCGAAAGATCTTCCCCCTCCCAACTACAAATGGCATGTGCTTCTCATTGTCATGATCGGCACGCTAATGGCCGCGCTCGACTCGAGTATTGTAAACGTCTCCATCCCTTCGATGATGGCGAGTCTTTCGGTCGGAACCCACGATATTGCGTGGGTGTCTACGGCCTATATGCTCGCGTTTGCTGCATTCATGCCTTTGACGGCATGGATACGCGACAAGATAGGGCATAAGACGCTCTATATTGGGGCGCTTTTTGTCTTCACTCTTGGCTCAGTGATGTGCGCTCTAGCGTGGAACCTTCCCGTGTTGATCGCCTCGCGTGTCTTTCAAGCTTTTGGCGCTGGAGCGGTGACTCCGACGGGCATGGCGATGATCACAGAGGTGTTTGAGCCGCGAGAGCGGGGTAAGGCTTTGGGATTTTGGGGTGTTGGGGTCATCGTCGGCCCAGCAATCGGGCCGACGCTCGGAGGCATTTTAACAAGATATTACGGGTGGCGCTCGATCTTCATGGTCAATCTCCCCATTGGCATCGTCGGGACTTTGCTCGCTTTGCAATTCTTACGTGCAGACGGGGGGCGAAAAGGGAGTAAGGGGTCCTTTGATTTTGGGGGGTTTTTCTTTTTTACGCTGTTTTTGGTCTTTTTCCTCATCGGGTTGGCCCAAGGGGAGTACAAAGGCTGGTCTTCGCCCTATATCTACACGTGTTGGGCCCTTTCTGGTTTGGGGTTTTGGGGGTTTCTCCTCGTGCAGAGCCTCGTGCCTGAGGGGGTGATCGACCTCTCTTTGCTGAAATCTCCCGCCTACGCCACCACATTATTAATCACCTTTGTGCGTTCGATCGCGCTCTTTGGCGGGACATTTCTCTTGCCCCTATTTCTGCAAGAGCTTCAGGGACTTGACGAGGTGACCTGTGGATTGGTGCTTTTGCCAGGTTCCCTCGTCATCGCCCTGATTATGCCCATTTCTGGGCAGCTGAGCGATCGCATCGGCGCGCGTTCACTCGTCTTAGTGGGTTTGGCTATCCTCGCCTACTCCCTATTTCAATATCGCGATCTCGACACCAGCTGGAGCAAGTGGATGGTGATTCAGGTGACTATGATTCGGGGAGTGGGTTTTGGATTCCTCTTCGCTCCAGTGACCGCTCTGGCCGTTAATTCCGTTCCCAAGGAAAAAGTGGGTATGGCCTCCTCCACCCTCAACATCGTGCAACAGGTTGGGGGCTCGATTGGAATCGCCCTTCTGACGGCAATTTTAGATAGTCGCCAGACTGTTCATCTCGACGCTTTAGGCTCAGCGATGACCATCACTGCACCTTCAACAGCCGGCGCGCTGCAGCAGTTTGCCCAGATGGCGCATCGCTTGGGATTTGGACATGTCGATGCGGGCTCTATTGCGCAGATGTTGCTGGGAAATGCCATTGTACAACGCGCATCGGTTTTGGCCTTTCAAGATGCCTTTTTGATCTGTGGGTTCATTGTGTCGGTTTCTATTGCAACAGCATGGTTGTTACCGAAACGCGTTTCCGCTGCCGTAGAGGCACCGCTTGGAGGCGAATAAGGCGATTTGATCCTATTTAAGTCGACTGAATGCACTAAAGGGGTTTCTTCCCCTCAAAGTCGCATGAAGCATTTGGTGGTCAGGCGCGTGCTATAGATGACAAATTCAGTGCACTGAAGGACTTAATCAATCAAGAGAAGTTTTAGAGATACCTTGAAAATCAGGATTTCATACGAAGATTGGGCAAAAATATAGGGAGATAAAGAGCAAACTCATTTTGGGTTTGACTAGCTCCCCGCGTTCTAACCTTCCTGATGAATCGATCAATAACTTAGACTGCAGATGAGTGAATGATGTTCTATTGAGTATATCGTAAAAATTCACAACCAATGAATTAATTTCAATATAGTGTTCAATATAAACCTGAGCAGAGTGTTTGCCGCTTAGAATTATGATGATGTAAAGGGACTAAGCCCTGGAGATTAGGAGCAGTCTCAGCATAGAGGTTGATGACACTGAAGTGCATCCTTTCCAACCTTCACCTTGCCGCAGTTTGCATTGCATATCTGTGGAAGAATGCGCTAAACTCAAGATACCTGTTTATTTGTTTAGCTCTATAAGCCACTCTGGCAGTATCCGATTTTCCTATGTTCCTCAAGCCCCCTTCCACGTGGCCCACACTAGTTTCGACGGCTATCTGGGCGTCTCACTGCGATATCAACTTGAGTACTTTATCGCATGTTTGAACCGCTTGAAAAGCAAAGTATCGAGGACCGCGAACAGCGCATCCTAGCATTTTGGCAGCTTCACGACATCTTCGCACGCTCAGTTGATGGTGCTACAGCTGCGCAAGGGGCGTCTCAACGACCCGAATTTCTCTTCTTCGACGGCCCTCCCTTTGCGACGGGCTTGCCCCATTACGGCCATTTACTTGCTGGAATCATCAAAGACGTCATTCCTCGCTACAAGACGATGCAGGGATACCGCGTTCAGCGGCGCTTTGGCTGGGATTGCCACGGTTTGCCCGTAGAAACCGAGGCGGAAAAGCAGTGCGAGCTTGGCGGTGTCGCCTCTATTGAGGCGTTTGGTATCGGCAAGTTCAACGAAGTGTGCCGTCAAATCGTCACGCGTCACGATCAAAAGTGGGGACAAATTTGCGCGCGAATCGGTCGCTGGGTCGACTTTGATCGCGCTTGGCATACGATGGACGTATCCTATATGGAATCCGTGTGGTGGGTCTTCAAGCAGCTTTTTGATCGCAACTACATCTATCAGGATTACAAGGTCTTGCCGTTTAGCTGGAAGCTCGGTACCCCCCTCTCAAATTTTGAAGCGAGCGAGAATTACCAAGAGGTCGAAGACCCAAGCCTCATCGTAAAGTTTCCGCTCAAAAGCGAATTTGGCACCTTCTTTTTGGCTTGGACGACCACGCCGTGGACTTTACCCTCAAATATGGCGCTCACCGTTCGAGATGAAGTGGAGTACGTCAAAGTGCGGGAGTTCACAACAGGTGAGCACTACATTCTCG
>CAXTAX010000103.1:0-3795 GCA_964241995.1 uncultured bacterium
GAGTTGAGTAATCACTGTCGATTGGCTTAATTGCTACCGGTGGGCACTAGCTTGCTCTTGAGTATGCGAGTGATCTTCTAAAGGACGATGGGGAAGTTGTGCATAAAGCTGTTGAGCAAAATGGCTTAGCACTGCAGTTCGCAAGCGATAGAATTCGCAAGAATCAGCCTATTGCCTCTACAGCTCTTGCGAACAACAGTGAAGCATTTCATTTCGTTCACCCAGATTTCATGCGTGATCCTGCATTTGCCAGGTTTGTCGAAGACCTTTGCGCTGAGGATCTCCGAGCTAAGGGATGCAATGTAAAGAGCGCCAAACTTGACCTTGAGGGCTTTCCAAGTCTACAGATTCTTAACTGATCAGTATCTATTTTCCAGTTTATATTTCATTGCGCATGGTAAAGACCCAAGAAAATAGTTAGGGACTGGCGATCAGTAGAGGTGGCTATGCGTGAGAGTTTACCAAAGGTTATCTTATATGCGCGGAACGACGCCACGCGCCGTGCCGGTTACCCGATTTATCAAGCTAGAAAACACTTAAAGGCTGTGTAAGTTCTATCCAGGCATTCAAGTCATACTGTCTAAACAGAGCAAAAGAGCAAATTTCGTAATTTTATAAAATTCCGCAACAAAATTATTTTTTTAGTATCAGCTTCTCAAGCATCCTCAATAGATATTGGGAATTTGCACTAAAAAGCTCACTGTTTACAAAATAAAACTGACAGCCACGAGATCTTCATAAGACTTGACGGGGCACTTGATGTTTTGAGCCTTTACTATTTGGTGATACGTCCAAGCAAGCCGCCCTGGAAGTTCCTAGAAGCTCATTAAGGGGGCGATTAGGAGTAAGAGATGGATCATGCACCCCCTTCGATTGCAGATCGTCAATCGACTAACACGCTGGATCGAGATGCAGTGCTGTTCACTTATCTCGCGGTGGATGCACTAGGCAAATCGCATCCGGGGCAAATCGTTGCAGGCGATGCGGCGCAAGCGCGTAGTCGACTACTTGATCAAAACGTCCTTTTTGCAGACCTGTATCCATCAAAATCTGTGAGCAAATCGCACCCATCCCAAGATCAACTCGCCCAGTTTCTCGATCTTTTCGCCGAGCTCCTCGAGGGGGGAATCGATTTGAGCTTCTGCTTTGCTACGCTACGGGATTGCGGTTTGCCCCGACAAGCTCGAAGGCTTTCCCAGTATCTCGAATATCGAATTCATGGAGGCCAGGCTTTTTCAGAGGCGTTGCGGGAATGTGAAATTAGGGATGAGGCGCTCTGCGCACTCCTGCAAGCTGGTGAGACAAGTGGCGTTCTGGCGCTTGGGCTGCGCCATGCTGCGCAATTGTTGAAAGAGCGCATCCATACGAGACAGCAAGTGTTTGCAAAGCTCGCCTATCCGGCCCTTTTACTCGCCCTTTGTTTTGGGCTCATGGTCTTATTTGTCCTGGTGATCGCTCCACAGTTTGAAAGTATCTTGCAAAGTGAGGGGTTGGAAGAGCGGTCAAACTGGATACTGACTTTAAGCCATTGGATGCGCCGGCATGGACGCATGACGCTTGTGTGGAGCGCAAGTGGTATCGCTCTTGTTGTAGCGCTTGCGCGCACCCCGTTCATGCGCACTTGGCGACAGGCGAGTGCTTTGCGCTTGCCGCTCATCGGAGGATGGGTCCTCCTTGGGGAGCTCTACTGGTGTTTTCGAGTCTTGGCCCTGTTGCTCAAGGGGCGCGTCGATTTGGCGCAGGCGCTCCCCATTGCACTCAAATCCCCTAAGAACCTGTCCGTGCAAAAGAGACTTGCCCCGATTTGGCAGCACATCGATCGCGGCTGGACATTGAGCGATGCCCTAGAAGCATGCGCCCTAATCCCGCGAGAAGCACTGCAAGTTCTCGTCGTTGGAGAGCGCGCAGGCAATCTCGTTGATGCCCTTGAACGCGTGGCAAGCTTTTTTCACAGAAGGCGCGAAAAACGGTTACAGGTTGTGCTCTTCGCGCTGCAGCCGACATTACTTCTTTTTATCGGGGGGATAATCGCTGGAATCGCCCACATTGTATTGCGCCCCCTGGCGGAGCTGCACCTGGCCTCAGCACTGTAATAGTTTAAAAATCAGCGGGGCATTTGTCCGTCTATTTGAGGAGATTGACCATGAAGAGAAAACGCGTCCCCAAACGCCCTTTTATGCTGGTTGAGATTTTGGTCGCGCTCTTGGTGCTAGGGGCGCTCGCGAGCGCGATCGCGAAAACCATACACAGCGGATTGGAGGAATCGCGCTATCGACGTTCCTGGAGCGCTGCAGTGGCTCTTTGCTGCGCGTTGGAGGAATACCTTTTTGAATCGGGAGAGCAGGCCGATCAAGTTCGTGCCAATTGGCGGCAGATCGCACGTTCAAGAGCGCAGTTTTCCCCAAAAGAAACACTTAAAGATGCTTGGGGATTTGATTTGGAATGCTTTGCCCTTACCGCCGGGGAGGAGATCGTTCGCTATCAATTGGCGCAGCAAGATTGGCCCTTGAGTGAGCATTTCACGATCGTGTCGCGTGGAATGCACCGATATCTCAAAAAGCACCCACGTCGCGTGCGCGCGCGGCAAAGCTTCACTACTCCTACGAATGTTGACGAGCGGGGAGGATGAAATGAGACGAGTGGTGGTGCGCAGGTGCTTCGCTCAGCAGTACCGCCCCATATTTTTAGTCGAGGCGCTCGCCGTGCTCTTCTCAATCACCATCTATTTTTGCGCTTGGCAAAGTCTAACTGCGGGTCAGATCAGAAATCAACGCGCGCAGCTGCGTCGATTAGAGATGCAGCATTTAGTGAGTTTGATTTGGTATCGAGAATTGCAGCCTCGCCAAATGCTTACACATGGAATTCATTGGAACGCATTTGACAGGCGCGATGCACGCATTTGCGTGCCCCTGCCTGCAGAGCGCGCAATCCTGCCCGGGGGCAGACAGTGTCACGCGCACATCATCTTTACCCATTTAGAGCAATCGCCTAAGCGCTCTTCTTTAGCGAAAAAGCGCTTGATCTGCGCGCAACTGCATTTAAAACTCGGCCTAGAGCGCTTCGAGAGCGCTCAATGGCTGATCTTTCAGCGAGAGGGAGTGTTGTGACCGCGAGGAGAAAAGAGGTGCACGACCTCAAACGCCGAGGAACCAAAAGAGGAGTGATCTTGATCGAGGCGCTATTAGGGGCAGCGCTACTTTTGGGGGGTTTGGCGAGCCTGGCGCATTGGCGCATACACATGCACAAGGTGCAGGGGGAGTTGGCGCGTGCTCGGCGCAAAGCTTTAGAGCGCGGGCGCGCTGAGCTAATGCTTAAAAGAGTGTTTTCGCGATTGCTGCCCTCGCCTCGTGCGCGGTGGGGGGAAGGCGCGCAAACGCAGAGTTCCCTCAAGACAGATGAACGGGGTCATGAGCTTTGGATGCTTTATCGCCCTCTTTCCCCGCAGTTTTGGTCACTGGGAGTGGTCGCCAAGGGGCGCTTGTTTGTCGATGAGGAAGGCCATTTGCTTTTGCACTCTGTACCTCTTTTGCCAAAACGCGAAAGCGTCGATAGCCTGGAAAGCACGGTGGCGCCGATGAGGTTGCTGAGCTACGTCAAGGCCCTTTCCTTTGAATTTGTCTCAGCATCTTTTCCCTTCGATAAGACACGGGACACTGCGCAAGCGCTTTGGCTTGCACCTGAAGGCGAAATCCCCTCAATGCTCAAAGTGCGCATCGAATTTTTAAATAAAGAAATTTGGGAAGTTGTCCATCTTTTTGCGGAAAGCGCTCTATATTTAAAGTGTTGAGGGAACGT
>CAXTAX010000104.1:0-3734 GCA_964241995.1 uncultured bacterium
CGCTTGTACAGAGCAAAAAATCTTATCAAGAGCTCAGTATTTCGGATCGAATTCTTACTCCCAATGGGTGGTCGCGCATTTTGCAACAACCTCTGCGAAGTTTGCATTTGCACCGCGTGCAATTGCAAAAACTCAACTTGCAGAAGGAAAATTTACCCCACCTACGTCATCTAAATCTTACGGAATGCGGGAGTATGAGCCCTGAAGGTTTGGGGCAGTTTTTGTCTTTGGCTCCAAATTTGACCGCCCTAAAGCTTCACCACATCCGAAAGCTTGAAGCCACATGTGCCCTACGCTTTCCCAAAAAACTCAAAATGCTCGAGCTGTCTTGGTGTGAAAATTTGCTAGATCAAACTGTGGAAGCAATCGTCAAATCGGTCCCACACATTGAATCGCTCAAATTGGCTTACTGCTCTCTTTTGACTAGCAAAACGCTTAATCACATAGCACATTTGAAAAACTTGAAAAGAGTCGATGTTTCGCATTTGCCCTTAGTCACTCCCGAAGGGTTACACGATTTTTTGATCAAGTGCCCAAAACTCGAGCATCTCAACATCGTGGGCTGTTCGACGAATAAGCAGGTAGCTACTGCCCTTAATGGCAAAAACCACTTAAAGTCCCTTGCATTGCCAAGTGAATTTTGCGCTTCATGGCTTACAAACCGCAGTTTCCCACGTCTTGAAAAAGTGCGGCTCCAAGACAACGAATCGCTCGATGGCGATGGGATTTTGAGTCTTCTACCCATGCTCAAAGAATGGGGGGTAAAATGCCTCGATATCTTGGGTTGTTGCATTAGCGATGCATCTATGGCTCAAATCGCGCAAATGGATAATCTTACAGAGTTGCACGTAGGAGGAAGGGTTGGAAAGCTCCTCAGTACGCCAAAGCAACTCATGGCTCAAATCAGCGATTTACCCAAGCTGAATCAATTGCATCTAGCTCTTGTCACTGAAATGGATTCTCAGCTTCTCAATCAGATCGTAGTTAAATCTCCTGCCACCTTAGCATTGGAACTCGGTCCATGCCCAAAATTGGGTGTTAAAGATCTCGAGGCGCTTTGCGCCAAGTTTCCATTGAGTGCAATTAGCTTTTACGGATACAGCCATCTTCCTCTCCTCCTTAGAGACCTGCTCTTCACAAATGCAAAAAAAGCTTAGGGCGATGCCAAAGCGTTCGCAAAACTCAGTGTCATCATTGTCGGATCATTTCTGAGATCCGATGCGCAACACCATCTAGCGCAATTCGCACTTGCTTCATTGTGTCGCGTTCGCGAAGGGTAACCGTTTGGTCTTCCAGAGTTTGATAATCCACCGTCAAGCAATAAGGCGTCCCAAGTTCATCTTGGCGGCGGTAACGTTTGCCGATACTCCCCGAATCGTCAAACTCGCATAAGAAATTTTTCTGACAGCGCACGTACAAATCTTGCGCAATTTCCTTAAGATGAGGTTTGGACATCAAGGGGAAAATTGCACATTGAACTGGTGCTAGCTTGGGCTCAAGGTGTAAAACGCAGCGAGACTCACCGTTGTCGAATTCTTGTTTTTCAAATGCTGCGCAAAGAACCGCAAGCAAACAGCGATCGAGCCCAAAAGTTGGTTCAACTACGTGTGGTAGGTAACGAGCCTTTGTTACGGGATCGATGTACTCGAGGTTTTTACCACTCGCTTCAGCGTGTTGCGCGAGATCGTAATCGCCGCGGTAGGCCAAACCAAAGAGCTCAGACCATCCAAATGGGAATTCAAATTGGATATCTACAGTGCGACGCGAGTAATGTGAAAGCTTGGCACGTTCATGCTCGTAGAGCTTAAGAGCTGTTTCGGGCAACCCAATCGCTGCGCACCATTTTTGCATGCTTTCCAACCACTCTTCAAAATGCGTTTGCCACTCCCCTGGATGGATGAAGTACTCGATCTCCATTTGCTCAAACTCAATTTGGCGAAAGAGAAAGTTACCCGGGGTAATCTCATTGCGAAATGCCTTGCCAATTTGCGCGATGCCAAAGGGAATGCGGGCACGAGTTGTGTCCAATATGTTCTTGTAGTCCAAGAAAATCGCCTGCGCTGTTTCAGGACGAAGATAGGTGCGCTCAGAGGCCTCCGATGTCTTGCCGAGGTTCGTCTGAAACATCAAGTTGAAATGGCGCGCATTTGTGAAATCACGAGCTTTACATTTTGGGCAAGCAAGTGCTTTCTCTGCGATGATTTGGTCAAGCTGAGTTAAAGAGTGCCCCTCAACGTCAATTTGAAGAGCCTCTTCAATGAGCGCATCCACTCTAAAACGAGATTTACATGCTCTACAATCGATGAGTGCATCGCTAAATCCGGCTTCGTGCCCCGATGCTTGCCACACTTTTGGGTGCAACAGGATTGGACCATCGAGTCCTAGCATGTCAGAACGCTGTTGGACAAAAGTCTGCCACCACAGATCTTTGATCTGTTTTTTCAACTGGGCGCCATATGGGCCGAAACTATAAGTGTTGGCAAAGCCGCCATAGAGCTCGCTGCCGGGATATATAAATCCCCGACGCTTACAAAGAGCGACGATGTCGCGCAATGAATCTTGAACTTTCATGTCGATGTACAAGTCACAAGGAATTAAAAGAATCTACTGTATCTAAGGATGGGGGAACCAAATCCCCCATACCGCAACTAAGTTAAGAGCTAGCGCGCTGCTGACCCATTATTTTCGGCTTGCGCTAACGCTGCATCGCCATCAGCCACCCCATCTCGCTGGTTTTGGACGAACTCGAGGAGATCGCCAAAAGTGGCCAGTTTTTCCGCCTCTGCTTGCGGTACATCAATATTGAAGCGCTCTTCCACGGTCATCACCAGCTCGGTCAAATCCAGGGAATCTGCATTGAGGTCTTCGACGAAGGATTTGTCCGATGTCAGATCCTCGCCACTTGGTAAGCCAAGCTGTTCTACGACAATCGCTTGGATCTCTTCTTGTAAGTTCATACGTCTCCAGAGTTTAAGTGTTCATTCAGTTGGGCGCTTTAGGCGATCATTCCACCATCGACTACAAGCGTTTGCCCAGTGATGTATTGCGCCCAATCGCTAGCCAGAAAAACAGCGGCATGCGCAACTTCTTGCGCCGAACCCATACGGCCCATGGGAATATTTTCCAAAATTTTTTCTAGGGTTTGGCTCTTGAGCGATTGCGTCATGGGCGTGTCGATAAAACCCGGGCAAAGCGCATTGACTCGAACCCCTCGTTTACCCACTTCACGTGCAAGCGTGCGCGTAAAACCAATGATTCCTGCTTTTGCGGCACTGTAGTTGCATTGCCCGGGGTTGCCCACCAATCCCCCTACTGAGGAAACGTTGACTATACTGCCGCTTCTCTTTTTGATCATGCTACGCACGACGCTCTTGCAAATGGTAAAAACCGATTTGAGGTTGATCGCAATCACGCGATCCCAGTCCTCCTCAGGCATATTCATCAGCAAATTATCCGCCTTGATCCCTGCGTTATTCACCGCAATGTCGATCGGCCCCCCGTCTCTTTGGATATCCGCCAATGCATCGTGAACCTGCTGGGAAGTCATGACATCTGCCAGGTAAAAAGCAGGAGGAGGATGAGATCCCTCGATCTTTCGCAGCGCTTCCATCGCCTCTTTGCCGTGATGGGCATCTCGCGCGATGATGGAGACGCGGGCTCCCTGCAGCATGAATTGCGCACAGATTTCGCGCCCGATACCCCCGCTTCCACCTGTGATGAGAGAATGCTTTCCT
>CAXTAX010000105.1:0-3724 GCA_964241995.1 uncultured bacterium
GGACGAAGTAGCCCGCCCTGGGCTGGGCGCGCAAGTGAGCCAACACGCACCCAGCGCCTCGTCTCCACGGGCATTCGATGCGCCCTGGTCGCCGCCAAAACCCTCACGTGTCAGTCTGTGCGCATTGGCATGGCATGGTGGGCCACCGAAACCGCGCCCACAATTTACCACGGATTGCCAGGCTTTTTGTACATGGGTTGCCTCTGGCGAGAAATCGCGCACTTGGGGTCTCTTAGGAGCGTTGCAGATCAGCCCTTTGCGCAAACCATTAAAGAGCGCATTGGCGAAACTCAACGGGCGCTTGAGACCGTTACAAATTTTTCCCCCCTCGAAGAGTTGCGGCGACTTAAGGAAGATCGCAAAGACTACGGCCAAATTTTTCAAGATGGCTTGCCTTGGCTGACTCATCTCACCGATCATCACCTGAGGCAATTCCTAAATTCGACGCACTTGGAACTGGTGCAGGTTCTAAAAGACTCTCGCGTAGCACGGAATGTCCCCACCTGCGCACTTTGCCACAAGCTCTGCTCCAGTTGGGACGATGTGGTGCTTTTGGATACAAGTCCCATGCAGATGTACAACGCGAAGTGCATCGAGAGCCATTTGCGCGAACAAGCGACTTGCCCGGTAAATGGCAAAGCTCCCAAAGTGCTCTTGCATCCCTTCGCCATTACCCCGTTTGCCACCGATTTGTCGGGGCGCAATGCGCTCGAAGAGATGGCGATGCTTCGACAAAAGATCGTGCGTAACATGCTGCTTCAAAGCGCCAATTTGCACATCGACGAAAAAGGGCACATCGCCCCGCGGGGGTTCTTTGGGGCCTTCGGCATGCGCTGCGCGCGCATTCCCTTTTTGCGGCTACGCCACTCACGGCTACACCTCGAGATCGTCAAGACGCAACGCTTAGCCGTGCTCAGTTTTCGGCGGGTAATCCTCCAAGCGTTGAGGGCGCAATATTTGGCGCTTCGAGAAATTGGCCAAAGAACACGAGGAAAGTCCCCCCAAAGCTGTTTGAGCAGTTTCGAAGTGCTCGGATCCCTCGCCCTGGCCCTGCATTATTTCGCGATCCTTATGCATGCAGCCCTGGACGGACTGCTCTTTGTCCTCACCCTTGTAACCGATCGGGCTGCTCTGCATGGTAAGCTTGGAAAAGAGGCCTTGTGCGTAATCAAACTTCTAGCTCTCGCCAAATGCGCCCAAGGTCTCTGGAGAATACTTGGGGAAGATCTGGAAAAGCAGTTGACCTGTTTGCAAGAAGCATGTGGCGCCTCTCAACAAATTCTAGAAGAGATCAACGAATTTTTGGATCAGCCCTTCTGCCCTGCAACTCCGCTTCAGGATCTGCTTTTTCAAGAGGTGCTCGCTCAATCGAAAGAAACCCTCCAAAACGCACTCGCCAGTGAACATCGCGAGCACCAATGCGCCATTGAACTAGAGCCTATTGGCAATTTGGAGCAGGTTGCCCTTCTCAATACCAACCTGCAATGTGTGTACAATGCCACTGTTCTCAAGCAACATTTGAAACAATCGCCACGCTGCCCTACGACACGTAAAATTTCTCCATTCATACTCTACCCTCTGGCCTCTCCTCCACAAGTACGCGATCTCGAAGATCGCCCGATCGAAGGTTTTGAGGCCCAAAAATTGCTTTGCAATCCAAAGCTCGTGCATAAAATGCGCGCGGTGAAGCGCATCTCAAACTCTTGAGCGTTGCTCTTCGACAGAGGGTATTTTATGAAGTGTTTCGAACATGAAAATGCACTTGGCTATGTGCCAACCGCATTGCACTTTTCTCGACGGGTTTCCCTCAGCTACTCGTTTTAGGAAATGGCCCCAAATGAGGAAGAGGAGAGTTTTTGGAGAGATCGCCCCCCATGTGTTGCGCGAGGGGCTTGGCGTTAGAGTCCAGCTGAAAGAGAAAAGACTTGAGCTTTTGCCCAAGGGCTTCGAGGCCCGTTTTTTCCATTGCGGAGATCTCAAAAGTCGAACGCGCTTCGCTCGGCAAATGGGTGGCAAATTCCGCAGCCACGCGTGCTGCTCCCACATGATCCATTTTGTTTAAGGCGACTAGATAGGGGCGGGAGAGTAGCGCGGCATTGTGCGCGCCAAGTTCTTGCCGCAGCTGCGCCAATTCCCGCCAAGGCTCCCCCTCCTCATCCGGGGAAGCACTGAGCACAAAGAGAAGTACCTGCGTCCTTTCAATATGTCTGAGAAATGTTAACCCCAAACCCCGTCCCAAGTGGGCGTCATGCACGATTCCAGGAATGTCGGCAATTGTACAACGAGCAAATGCGTTGAGTTGCATCGCCCCGAAATTCGGTGCTTTGGTCGTAAAGGGATAGGCCCCCACCCGAGCATCAGCTCCGGTGAGTGCATTGAGGAGTGTCGATTTTCCTGCATTGGGAAATCCGACGAGACCCACATCGGCGATCGATTTGAGCTCTAGGAGAACGCGCAGACATTCCCCCTTTGTTCCCTCAGTTCTAATATGGGGTGACTGTCTAGTCGGGGTCGAGAAAGTGGCGTTTCCCCGTCCCCCTTTTCCCCCGCGGCAAAGAAGTGCGCACTCTTCGGGCTTAGTGAGATCAGCGAGAACTTCAAGAGTCTCGGCATCGCGCAAGAGGGTGCCGCGAGGGACTGGAAGGATGAGATCTTGACCAGATCGCCCGGTGCTTTTTTCTCCCCCTCCGGGGCGACCGGGCTCTGCGCGCTGAGGTTTTGCATGGGCCCATCTTTCCAAGGATCCCATTTGCTCGTCGACTTTGCAAAAGACCGATCCGCCTGCCCCCCCATTTCCCCCGCTGGGACCTCCTTTGGGAACGTACTTGCGGCGCGCCCATTGGATGGCGCCGTTGCCACCATCTCCCGCTTCTAGGGTGAGAAAGACGCGATCGACAAACACGAGGAAACTTCAGTAGTGGGCCGCGATGCGGCCATCATTTTGAATGGGAAAGCGGCGACTTTAATTGGGTACTTCTGCAGGTGTGGGTGGCAAGACGTTGACTGAAGTGTGTTTCGTTTTGCGATAGCGCACAATGCCATTTACTAGAGCAAAGAGCGTGTCATCGCTCCCTCGACCGACGTTTTTCCCCGGATGCCACTTCGTTCCGCGCTGGCGAATGAGAATGCTCCCCACTTTCACGCGTTGGCCATCTCCAGCCTTGATACCCAGGTATTTTGGATTTGAATCGCGGTTATTGCGGGTGGAACCCTGTCCCTTCTTATGTGCCATTTACGACCTCTTCAGTGCTCGACTCCAAGCCGGTGATCTCGAGAATGCGCACTCGAGAAAAGTGTTGCCGATGCCCCTTTTTTCGACGCTGATTCTTTCTCTTCTTGAATTTGAAGTTGATCAGCTTTTCCCCTTTGACGGTCTCTACGAGCTCCCCTTTGACGGTGGCCCCGTCGACGTGAGGAGTCCCAATGCGGTTGGTGATGCCATTGCTGATGAATAGCACTTGCTCAAAGGCCACTGCCTCGCCGTCGGGGCGGTTGAGAAGTTCCACCTCGATGGAGTCTTTAGGAGCAACTCGGTACTGCTTGCCGCCCGATTCAATGATTGCGTACATGTCGTGATGTTCCCCGTATCGCTTGCACAAACTTGCGCATTTCAGATCTTTGTCATCAGCTGTCAAGCGTGAGAAAAGAGGATGAAACGGCGAATTGCCAACTTAGTATATTCATCTTGACTCCAACGCGCAAGTCTACTGGACCGTCTCTCACC
>CAXTAX010000106.1:0-3088 GCA_964241995.1 uncultured bacterium
GCGACACCCCCAAAAGCTCGTTGCTGGCTAAAGGACTCGAACCCTCAACCATCCGATTACAAATCGGGCGCTCTACCAATTGAGCTAAGCCAGCAGCAAACAGCATTCTACTGCCAAATTCCGATATCTGACAATTTACTCCCCTGTTTGTGCCTCGTTTGGCTCAAGAGAAGGGGAAGATGGGTGGAATGGTTCAGCTCGGGGTTGTTGAGATGCGCCAAAAAGTCCCGCCTGAAACGCTGTAGCCGCCTTGACAGCTGATGTGATGCTTGCTGGGCGAACGCTAAATTTTTTGGTTGCCAAGATCGCTTTGTCTTTTGTTTGGCAGCACTTTTTGAACTTTTGCCCCGATCCTCAAGGACAAAGCTCATTGCGCTTAAGTTTTTCCGACATAATCAAAGGGTTCACTTGGTAAAATATGGTGGGCTTCCACTCGTGGACGCTTTGAGCTCATTTTGAGGTTTGTACTGCGCAAAGCGACCAGCAACCCAAACTGCCAAAGGGCGCAAAAACTGCACACTTCCCTTTTAGCAGAAAAGTTCCTGTAAGGGGCTGGAGATGCTATCGTCGATGGATTGTGCAATTTCCGCAACCTCGAGGTGAGCGTTGTCGAGTTCTTCAATCTCCACTTGGGCCATTTGAGACGATACCTGACTACGCCTTTGGACAAACTGAAGCAGCTGCTCAATTTTCCATAAGGGGGTATTGCGGTACGTAACGCATAGATACGCCATTAAGGGCAAAAGCAAATAGGTGAAAGACATCAAGTTTTGTACAAATGTTGTTTCCAACTGTTTGACCTGTATAAAGTTTTTGAGCAGAGCATCGACATCGTCTTTTGCCCAAAGTCCCCCAACCAAGCCCAGTGCGCCCCATCCCAAGCTCTGCCCCACAACGCTGTAACTCAAGCGGTGGGCGTAGTGGATTGCGCAAATCAATGTGAGGCATACGCTCAAGTAGAATCGACTCATCCGGTGGAGAAAAGCCTGATCGATCGCCTTCCCCTCTCGAAGGTCTTGAAAAAAAGCTCCCTTTTCGACCAGGTGTTGTTTGCTCGCGGATAGAAATAGGCTCCAGGTCAAACGATAGGACACGCATAATAAGGCGAGCCAAAGTTGATGGGGCGTTTGCATTGAGCGAGGAGCTGCGATGCACAGTGCTTGCAGGGGGAGGACTTTGCACAACTCTAACCCCTCGGCATCCGTGATGCCCAAAGAGGCGAAACTCCACCCTTGTCCTGCGAGATAGCGTTGCACATCGCGCTCTTGCTCTTTGGGCATAGGCTCCAAAAGAGCCCAAAATGCGCCCCAAGTGCCGGCGAGCATCTCTGGAACCGCGCTGCGCAAAAGCTTGCCAACCGCCGCGTCCAATACGGGGCCGATGTGCTTGCTGTAGCTCTGCATGCTTTTTTCTAAATTGCTCAGCACTAAGGGTTGATCGCGTTGGAGCGACTGGCACACTCGATGGTGATCAGCCCAAAAGTCCGCAAAAAGCTCCTCCACAGAGCGCAGGCATTTCACACGCGCAAAGTCGTCTTCAAGAGTCGTGAGATTTGCGACTTGTTGCATGCATTGATGAAGAGCGGGAGAGTGCACTTGGGTGCGATCGACCCATTCAGAAAGAAAATCTGCTATGCGATGGCGCAATTCGCACTCATCTTCCCATCCCATGCTGTGGTGCAAAGCGTTCAAGCCCTCTGCGGGCCTCAAAGATTTTGCTTCTCGCAGCCGTCGCAACTGCATTGCGGGAGACGCCAATTCTGGACTGAGTAGCCCAGTCGCAAAAGGGATGGCAACGCGCTCTATCCCAGCTTCATCGTGGGCGATGCGACCATTCAACTCTCGATGAATGTGAGGGCGCAAGCAATCTTGCGCAAGCTCCGCGACGTGGCGCACAAAGGGATCCCCAGGAGGAAAACGTCCAGAAATACGGGGGTATGGATCATCTATGTCCACTTGAGGCGACAAAGATTGCAATCGACTCTCACGAGGTGAGCGTTCTGCTTCGACGAAAAGCAGTTGAAAAAAGCGCTTTGCAAGGTCAGCGCATTGCCGCATCACCTTGTGCGCAGCTGTGATGACCCAACTTCGTAACCAGACAATGCCCCGTGAAACCTCAGCTCCTGAATGATTGGAATGCACTGGAGGATCGGGAACGATCTGCGCAGAGGCGTTGACCGATTTTTCTAGCTCATCGTTCCTCGGCAAGCGCCCCGCGCAATTGCTTTGATGGTTGTAGATTGGATAATTCGACATAATGCGCTGGAATTTTTAATACGAATTTTAATTCTTGATCTAACAAATTTTGTTTACTTTTTAAATTATACGAAATAAACTGCATCTGTAATTTATTTAGAATGGTTTAAATACCAAAGTTTTCCCTTAATTATTGTCGCTGATGAGTAAAGTTTGGACTACCGCGCGATTTGCGGCAAGCAACTCAAAATGCGCAGTCACGTGCACCCAATTGCTCCGCGCCAAAGCGGAGGTACAAAAAAGCAGTCTAACCGACGAGGTGGTCTCGAATATAGATGCGATTGCGGCGGCGCTCTCTTTCGGGATCGGCGATGGGAGCGGCGCTCAAAAGGGCTTGGGTATAGGGATGCTGGGGATGTGCGAATAGGTGATGCGCTGGCCCGCACTCGACGATCTGTCCCTGGTGCATCACGGCGATAAATTCGGAGATAAAGCGCACGATATGCAAGTTGTGCGCGATGAACAAATACGTAAGCTTGAACTCGTTTTTAAGGTCCTGCAG
Source organism: uncultured bacterium (assembly GCA_964241995.1). GTDB lineage: Bacteria > Chlamydiota > Chlamydiia > Chlamydiales > Parilichlamydiaceae > CAXTAX01. Next base: position 2,758 of record CAXTAX010000106.1, read on the forward strand.
CATGTTCATGATTTGAGCTTGGACTGAGACATCGAGCGCTGAAATCGGTTCATCTAAAACCAAAAAACGAGGCTTGACGGCAAGCGCCCTGGCAATGCCCACGCGTTGCCTCTGCCCCCCACTAAACTCATGGGGATAGCGATCGCCGCTCAATGGATTGAGGCCCACTAAATTTAGGAGATCATCGACAACGCCCTTTCGACGATGCTTTGGTTCAAGGTTGTGAATGATCAAGGCCTCTTCAACAATTTCACGAATGGTCAATCTGGGGTTTAGCGAGGAATAGGGATCTTGAAAGATCATCTGCATTTGGCGCCGCAAGGGCTTGAGT
>CAXTAX010000106.1:3098-3639 GCA_964241995.1 uncultured bacterium
GCCGCGGAGTGTAATGCGTGATTTCTTCTCCATCAAAAAAAATAGATCCCGAGCTGGGCTCGTGTAAGCGAATGATCGCCCGGCCAAGGGTGGATTTTCCACAACCACTTTCCCCTACGATACCGAGGGTCTGACCGTTGGGGATATCAAAGTTGAGATCGCGCAACGCATGCAGCGAATCCACGCCATTGGAGTAGACCTTAGAGAGCTTGCGCACCGAAACCAGAGGCTTGGGCTCTACGGGTACAAAATCTGGATGATGGGAGTGCTGAGAGGTCATTGGGAACGCCTTGAGGTTTTCGCCCAATGCTTGCGATCGGGGTGATGCAAATGACAGGCCGTCGAGTGATTATCTGTTAGAGAGAGATGAACCGGTCGCATCCGGGGGCAAATCTTCATGGCCCTGTCACAGCGCTCGGTAAATGGGCAACCTGGAGGGGGATTTGATAAATGGGGAGGTTGGCCTTCTATGGGATTTAATCGCGCGGTTTCAAACGCAGAATTTGCAGGTAAAGAGCGCAGTAAGGCCTGAGTATAGTGA
>CAXTAX010000107.1:0-3607 GCA_964241995.1 uncultured bacterium
GCTCAGAGCTTCTTCGGGGTGCTCGAAGCTTAATTTTTCGATGTGCCGCTTGATAAGCGGCAAAGGGGGCGGGAAACTAGTTTCTTGACTGGCGATTGCAGCTTGCCCGCAGGAGCTGATCGCCGTGTCAATGCTCGAGTCGGAGCGCTTGAGGCGATCATTAGCCGGCTCTTGCACGTAGTGATCGCTAGTGTGAAAATTGATATCTTGCATTGGCGAGGAAGCTACTATGCGGAAACTCTAAAAGAGCGCCAATCTCTTTCGGAATTAACCGCTTTTCTCTCGCATATACAATTTTTTATATATCAGCTATAAAGATTTCTTCCATTTTTAGGTTATTTACAATTTAAAAATCTCACTTTTGAGCAATTTTATAATTCTCCCAATTACAAAATTACACTTTTTAGCTCTGGTTTTTGGGATCTTCACGGCTAGTTCCCTTCTAACGCCTCGCGTTCATCAAGAAGCTTACTTGCTCCATTTACGAGGCGTTTTGCGATGACAATAGGGTAGTGAGCCTCGAGATTCGTAGTAGTTTAGGTGATAAGTCTCAGCGGTGTAAAACCTAGAAGCGGGTGCAACTTCTGTTGCGACATAAAGTCCCTCCTTTTTCAACTGCTCGATTAGACCCTCTGCAGTTTTCCGCTGTGCATCGGTTAGGTAGAAGACAGCCGAGCGATATTGTGAGCCTATATCGGGACCTTGGCGATTTACCTGCGTGGGATCGTGCGTCTCAAAAAAATCCTGAAGAATTTGCCGATAACTCGTCTCTTCGGAACGGAAGGTAATCTCTACAGCTTCGGCATGTCCTGTTTGCCCCGAGCAGACCTCTTCATAGGTGGGATTCACGACGTTTCCCCCGATGTAGCCAGAGGTCACCTGTCGAACGCCGGAAATTTTTTTCATAAAGTATTCCACTCCCCAAAAACATCCCCCGGCGACGATGGCGCGCTCCAAGCCCTCCGAGGTAAGGGCGGGAAAGAACGCGAGCGAAATGGAATTGACGCAATGACGCACGTTCTTCGACGTAAGTCCCTCGCCTTTGAACACGTGCCCCAAATGCCCTTGGCAATTGCGGCAGATGAGTTCCGTGCGCCTGCCATCTCGATCGGGAATATGCTGCACCTTATTGACGAGTTCATCATCGAAGCTGGGCCAGCCGCATCCACTGGCAAATTTCTGAGAGGACAAATAAAGGGGAGATTCGCAGCGTCGGCATGCGTATACCCCGCTAGAATTTGCAGCGATGTAGCAGCCCACTCCAGGGGCTTCAGTGCCGCGCGACTCAATCACAGCGCGCTCTTGTGAAGTTAACGGATGCATTCTTCTCATGGCAGGGCCTCATTTGGCATTAAGGTCGAGTATTGCGGCATTGTCACATAGCCCGCGTCTTCGATCGAGTACTTCTTTGGCCATCGATCTGTAAAGATCTTGTCCCTTTGCTACTTGACCTACTGGATCTCGATGCACGGATAGTCAAGAAGACTCTGAAAAGGGCAATGCTAGGAGTCTTTGCATCGCTTCTCCAAGTGCATATGCGGCGCGCTTTTGCCACCCCTTCGTCGACCGATCCCCATCGGTGCTCTCAAATTTGGGGAGTTCTGGCGTCTGGATAATCGCTTCCATGCCAGGCAAGGTAAATCGGTCGTGCCGATCGCTTAGGTGGGTGTTGAGCACTTCAAAGCATTTGAATGCCTCAAGAACCAAATGCGCAATCTGGTTGATGGCGACATGCCAACGATCGTGCGGCCCGGGCATTTGGCCATTTAAATAGGTCCTCAGAACCTCGTCGCTAAGGTTTTGGGGAAAGCGCAGAGAAAATTGAGCGATATCGTAGTAAGGATGTCCCAAGCTGCATTGATCGAAATCGATGAGGGTAGCGCGTTGGGGGGCATAATCTTGGCTGAGGAGAGCGTTTTTGCGACAAAAGTTGCCGTGAATGAGCACGGTGTTTTGAGAGAGCCAGGGCTGAATCGAGGCGAAGAGTTCCCGGGTCTTACGCAAGCAAATAAAAAAGGTCATAGGAACATGATCCACGGGGAGGACTGCATCATGGCGAAGGATCTTCAAGTAGGCGTGCTGGGGAAATGCCATTTCGGGATGGGCTTGCTTTAAGAACCGCATCGCCCCTTGAAACTCTACCAATGCGCGCGTGCAGACTTTTTGAGGTTCAGCGCCCCCTTCGAAAGGGGATACGGGATACGCAATGAGAAATTGTAGCGCGAGCGCTTGAACGGATGCGTTGCAACCCACCACTTTCGGCCCGACATTTTGTTGAGATGCAGCCATGCATACCAAATGTAGCTGAGAAAATCGCTCGCTACTCAAGGGCAGCTTTGATTCGCGCCAAATGTACTGCGTTTTTGATGTGAGGATTGTCCAAAGGTGGTTCGCGTGAACGCCTTCTATCTTGCTGATTTTGAGAATCTTTTCATTTCCTCTAAATATTTCCCCTACCAGAAGTTGAATGCGCTCGAAGTCTAACTCTTGAGGGCTCGGAGTTAGGGGGATTTCGTCAAACGTCTCTAGTTCCCGACTAGCTGTTGAAATTGGCGTCATTATATTCCTCTCAAATGCATGAAAAGCATTCATACCAAATTGAACGAAAAAATGGAATGCAGTGCTACGCCAGTTTGCACTCTACGGTTTTCAATCTAAATAGAGCGAGTAGATGAGCAAATTATTGTTTAAAGTATTATTTTTGGCATATTGATTGAAAATAGGAGATGACTATATGGAAAAATTAATAGGTAGTTTCTATCTTTTATCATGAGGTGCGGATGAAAATCTCTGAGTTCAATCATCATTTAGCTAGTTTTGAAAAATTTATACACGTACATCACAATCCAAACATTACCAATAATTATCATTTCTTAACCCAAAGATTTAAAGTCTACTCCTGTACAAAGATTCTCAATGGTCTTGAAGCCCTCTCCTCTTCCATGAAGAAAAAAGGGGGACCATTAGATAGTGAGGATAAGCGAAAAATATACTCTGTTTTGTATTACATGAAGGGAATCACAAAAGGAAAAATTCAAAACAAATATACATTTCGAACAAAGCATACAGATGCTGAGCTCGAAAAACGATTAGAGCAAATTCAATCATTGCTCACTCGATTAGGCATCACCCGCGAATCTCTGATCCATGACGAAGAGACCCGCACGCCGCATCGCCGAAGTTCAAGTGTTTAGCCGCGCTTTCAGCGCGCATAGGCTGATGAGCCGCTCGATTGTATCGAGTGGACTCCTACAGCAGCGCTTAGCACCCCTTGTCCCCATGCCATCCAGATGACGAATATTGCGGAAAAACTTGTACGGGATTTTGGACCTGCCCACGAAGAACTCGACGGGTTTTTAAAAAGCCAAAATCAAGTGGCGCTCACGGGGCAACACAAATTTGTCTACGGCGTCGGAAAACACATGACAACCTCGGAAGCCATTAAAAAACTTGAGGCCCTCGCCGATACTCTCCAAAAGCGCGGAGAGAGTGTTGCCTTGGCCAAGTCCTCCAAGCAAACAATTTCTGCACTCTTATCCTCGATTTCTCAACTTTCCTTCGCCAAGTTGGAAGGGCGCATTCCCACCGCGCAATCGCACTCAAAGAT
>CAXTAX010000108.1:0-3584 GCA_964241995.1 uncultured bacterium
TGATTGAGCAGCTTCAAAAAATAAAGTATATTAAAGAACTGCATCTGGGCCCATCTCACGTGACTCAGCAAGGTCTGACTCAATCGATTCAACTGAAGTATCTTACAAAGTTAGATCTGCGTCATTCGAGTTCTCTCTCCAAATTAGAGATCCATGAGGCTACCTCACAGTTAACAAGTCTCACCGTTTGTTATGGCGATGAAAGTGACATAGGGAGCACTGAAGAAGAGGGTGATATGGAGATGAATGATTGAAATTTATGAGCAAAGCATGTAATATTAATTTAATTAGATAGTTCGCTACACAATCAAGCGAAACAGTGAATAAATTAAGTCTAATGTTGATTTTTACTCAAATTGATGTAATATAAATTAATTGTGTGGAGATGTACAAAATGTCATTTTCTGTGGTTAACGACGGTGAGATCTCATTGAAGAGGTTAAAACACCTCGAAGCTCTATATGCTCCTAATCATGAGATCGCTGTTTCTGGCAAGTATTTGGGGCGCTCAATTCGCCCTCTTCATGATACTAGTTCGGGAATTTGCAAGTACGCTAAATATCTTTTCAGGGTCCTTCGAGCATTTGCCAATCCCCAAAAAGCGCAGGGGAAAGAAATTTCGAAGGGGTCGAGATTTACCTTGGGTGCAGACAAGGGTACTTCCTACGCAGCACAAGCCTTGGGTGGGTTGAACTTAGCGTTGAGTAGCTCCGAAATTCGCCACCTCAGAATTTTGATTGATGAGCTCCGAAAGCAGGCAGCATTTACGGATGATCCTTCTGAAAAAGCTCGTTTTCAAAAAGAGATTCAGGATCTGGAAAAAAAGCACAATAAAGTCCTGAAAAATTTGGCAATTGCAAGCACATTTCTCGGACTCGGTGTAGGAAGTGTCGTTGCCGAAATGATCGCGAGTCGCGGATTGAATGCGGCGGGATTTGTTGCCAAAGCATTTAGTGGTGTTGGTGGTCTTCTCAATCTAGCGCTATCGACGTATAGAATTAAGCACCTCGTCGACAGCCACACTCAACTTAAAGAAAAGGCGAAAGACATCGATCTCTTTGCCCGAGATCACTTATCAGCACTTGATTCTGCGTCTCGCGATTCAGGCGCACATCTTATCAATGCCTATAAAAACCGCGTAAAAAAACTGCACTCGAATCACCGGTTCAATTCATTTATGGCGGCCACTGAACTCGTGCAAGCATTACTTTCGTTCACTGCGCAAACCATTATCATTACGGGATTATTTGTCAGCGTATCGGCAGCGGTCGCGCTTACCCCCATCGGTCATGTGGTACTGGCGCTTTTAGGGCTCTGCCTCCTTAGTATGGCTGTACGTTTGGTATACGAAAATGGTCAAACGTGGATGTTGAATCTCAGGCAAGTTCAAGCGCGCTGGCAAGAGGGGCGCCTCATTCACGAACAAAAACGCGTGGATGCCAAATTGCGTCATCTCGACGAGGGCATCGCCCAATTTGGTGCATCTAAGCGTATTGATTCCCTCGTGGTATCCAAAAATAAGCAGCTGAAACGGCGCGATCGCATTGAACACAAAATCGAGAAGTTGCATCACGCCCAGCACCAGCTAGCATGCGCAAAAGTGCAAGCTTGTTATCGGAAGGTCTTTAAAGGACCGAGCGATTTAGAGAGTATTGGGCAATTAGCTGATGCGGCCCTAACTTTGAGAAAAGATCAAGCTGGAACGGCCTTTTTGGAGGGTTTTTTCAAATTATTCGGTAAGCAAGTCCCCGAGCTAAATTTGGAAACAGCCGAAGATCTGTATCGAATGCTTTGCCAATTGCCTGAAAAAGAAATGCCATCCACGATTTTGGAGCATTGGCAGGACTTAAAAACCATGCAAAAAGATGATGCGCTCGACCATCTGCACAATTTGTCAGAAGTAGAGGGTGTTGAGTTGCGCGAGGAGCTAGCGAAAGCTTTAGAGCCCAAATTCGAGCTTCAGTTTCTTGGAGAATTTCAAGCGCTTTTTGCCAGCATGTGATGCTTCACCTCGCGAATTTTCGTGAGATCTTTTGTCCCCTAAAGCAGATCTACTTGGGTTCTGGTTTCTCTTGTCCTTGAGGCAAGATGGTGATCGTCGCTTTGGCCACGTTGCGGTTGGGCAATGTGACAAGACAGCCTTTTAGATCCCAGATGCGCGTACTGCGCAAGCCGATACTCTCTACGCTGCCCTCTAGGGCGTCGATCCGCACGAGCTCTCCCACTCTAAAGGGTTTATCGAGAAAGATCGTGAGCGCACCGAACAAATCGGCCACCGATTCCTGTGCTCCGTAAGAGATCCCGATGCTGAACAAAGACGCGGGCGCGAGTACGCTCGCGATGTTGAGTCCGAGGTTATTCGCCACCAAAAGCGCCATGATCAAGACGACGACGATTTTCGCAGCCTTGTCGATGAAGTGAAAAACGTGCTTGGTTTCGCGCGCATCTGCATCGTCCATGTTGTGTTGCCAGTGCTCCACAATCCCGTGAACCAATTGGACTGCCCACCAAGTCAAGTACAACCCAATCGCAGCTTTAAAAACTTCCGTGATCAAGCTCATAAAGCCAGGAGTCACTCCAATCCAGGTCGCCCCCGTGAGCACGATGCCCAATCGCGCAATCCAGCGGGTGAAGATCATCAATTTGCGATCCTGCACTCTCGACTTGAGGAGATTGCGCAGATTTGCGCTGAGCCCCGTGAGCTTCACCAACACCGATTGCAGTCGAAGTACGGCAAAATCGATGACCATGCTCCCGAAAATCAAATAAAGCCAAAGGGCGAGGTAGCTCCATAGGGGGCGATCGGCGATTTCATGGAGCATGATCGGGTAGTGTGCCTTTACAGTGCTATTGTAGAGGTGAATGAAGGGCCCGATGGGGGGAGCATGCCAAGTGCGCTCAAAGGGCACTTCCCGATTGATGAAAAGGGATGCGATGGCGACAAAAAAGAGCAGGACAAGCCACCAAGAGTTGAATACATAGCGCCATGCGCTGGCTTTTTGGGTAGGAGTGGGATGAGGGATGTGCGGTTTTTGCATGGAACTTTTAGGGATGGTAGGGAGGGTATGGCTTGAGGTGCTTTGTGAGCATGCGCCCCATATTCGGCTAAAGCCTAGGGCATATGCGAAAAAACCATGCCGGATATGCCCTTTTATTTCAGTCAATAATCGCGCAACGATCTTGTCTTTACAAATCGATTTATTGTTCAGCTAGTCGCAAGTAACGTTTGGAGAGATCTTGGGCACGGAGATTTTCGGGTTCATCGCGGTTGAGTTGCCGAGCTTTAAAGGTGCAAAATTGAATGAGAAGTTCGTGAAGTCTCTGATTTGCACCATCACCATCACCGGCACCGGCAAATTGGCGTAACAGCTCTAAGCGTTCGGCAACTGAGATGTACAAATAGGGGTGGGACAAGAGCGTCAAAATATCCCACCACCACGGACCTTGCCCCGAGGCACTCCAATCGATGGCATAACATTTGGCATTGAGCACGAGCACATGCTTGGGCTCGAGCGCTCCGTGAATGATGCAGTGTTTGCAAAGTCTTGGGTGTTTCTGAAGGTTGCGGTGGGCTTCAGGGGTAA
>CAXTAX010000109.1:0-3578 GCA_964241995.1 uncultured bacterium
GCATTGAGCTGCCCCGATACGGTCAAGTAGGCCGGTTTGCCGAAAAACTCCTCTTTCCCGCTCAAAGATTGCGCGGTGGAAATGCGGAAAAGATCGCCCCCCCCTTCACAGTCAGACGTGGTGATGATGGGTGTGGGGACGAAGAGAAATTCCCTTTCTTGAAAAAAGCGATGCGTCGCGAGCGCAAGCGCGCTGCGCAGGCGCGCCACCGCCCCGAGCGTATTGGTGCGCGAGCGCAAGTGCCCGATCGAGCGCAGATACTCAAGGGTATGGTGCTTTTTTTGCAGGGGATACGCGCTCGCGTCACAGGCGCCGAGAATTTCAATAGCGGCAATTTTTAGCTCAAGACTCTGGCGCTTGGCTGGGCTCTCGCACAAACTGCCCATCACCGCAACGCTGCACCCGGTCTCTATTTTGTCGATTTGGGCTGCAAGAGGTGTGCCCTCCTCGCACTCCGCGACCGCTTGCAGCCCCGCAAAAGTCGAGCCGTCTTGAATCTGCAAAAACGCCAGCTTTTTCTGGCGCCGAATCGTCCGCACCCAGCCGCGCACGGTGATCTGCTCGTTTGGGTTATGGCCGGCTGCATGCAGGTGGAGGAGTTGGCGAATGGTGGGGGGAAGGGAATCGCTCACGTTGAGACCTCCTCGGCAAATTGTCTTAATTGCGCAATTTCTTCGCGCCAAGACGCGGGACCATCGGGAGTCTCCAAGTACTTTGGCAAATGACGCGCGCGCGGATCGCGCATTAGCCAGGCAAAAGCCTCCCACCCGATTTTTCCCTTTCCAAGCGGAGCATGGCGATCGACGCGCGAGCCCAATTCTTTCTGGGAGTCATTGCAATGAAGCGCTTTGAGCGACTCAAGTCCAATGACCTCGTCAAAAGTGCGCCACACTCGATCGCAGTCTTCGTGAGTGCGCAAGTCGTAGCCCGCGGCAAAAACGTGGCAAGTGTCGAGACAGACTCCCAACGGAACGAGATGGCCCACGCCCTTGAGGATGTAGGCGATTTCCTCAAAACTCGCGCCGACTTGGGAGCCTTGGCCCGCCATGGTCTCTAAAAGCAAAGTCAGCGAACTCGGCTGATCAAAGAGATCGCGCATCGACTTGAGACTCTCGCAAATCATCTCTAGACACCCCTCGCGAGATCCGCCCACGGCGCTACCGGGGTGGAAATTGAGAAACGTGCAGCCAAGAGCCTGACATCGCTCGATTTCCGCGCGAAAGGCGGCGCGGCTTTTTTCTAAAAGTTCGGGGTTGATCGAACCCAAATTGATCAGATAGCTATCGTGACTCATCACCCCCTGCATGCCCGTCCCCTGCAGATCGCGCTGCCACAATTTTAGTTGCTCGGGCGTGTAGCGCCGCGCCGCCCACCGCTTTTGATTGGCGGTGAAAAGTTGCAACGTGGTGGCGCCAATTTCTTGAGCTTCGGCAAGAGCGCGGTGAGGTCCCCCCGACGCGGAACAGTGAGCGCCGAGGAGAAGGTGTGGGGAAATCTCTAAATGGGGCATGGTAGCGCGGCAAAGTCCTGCGAATCGCCACCCAAGAGCGCGGCGAAGCGCGCCACAAAGATTACCCCGCATGTCCATTTCCCGCGATACCGCCCGCAGCCTGCAAAAAAGAGCGAATCGCTTTTCCCTTGGCACGTTTTTGAGCAAACTCACCGGATTGCTGCGCGACGTGAGTCTCGCCGCCACGTTTGGGGACGATCGGTTGCTCGGGGCATTCATCATCGCCTTTCGCCTCTCCTTCACGATGCGCAGGCTACTTGGCGAGGGAGCATTATCCGCGATTTTCATCCCCCTTTACGAAGATCTGAACAAGCGCAACGCGGGGCTCGCCAGCCGATTTTTTCGCGATCTAACCTTCACCATCACCCTCGTGCTCCTCGTCTTGACAGTGCTGGTGGAGCTAGGGCTCTTCACCCTTTTAGGCCTATCTTCCCCTGAGGAGCCCATCTTGCAGTGGGTACTCACCTATTCGCAGCTGATGTGGCCAGGCGTACTCTTTATCTGCCTAAACGCCCTCAACTGCACCTTGCTGCAGTGCGAAAACCACTTCTTTCTCTCAGCGATTTCCCCCATCATCTTCAACCTCGCCTGGAGCGTTGGCACGTTTTTCTCCGCCGGATCGTCCATTGAGCGGGGAATGTATAATTTATGCTGGGTCACCGTCCTCGCCTACATCGCGCAGTGGGCGCTCACCACACCGTATGTCTTCGCGCTGCTCGCCAAAAAGGGGGGTGCGCAGGTCTATCGCCCGCGCCCCTTTTCCCCCGAAGTGCGCGGGATGCTCAAACCCTTAGGCCTTGGAATCATCGGGGTCGCCGGCTCGCAGATCAATCTTCTCGTCGACAACTTCTTTGCCTTCTACACAGAGAAGGGGGGCGTCATGCACCTATGGTATGCCGCGCGCCTTTGGCAAGCTCCCCTTTCCCTCGTCGGCATCGCCTTGTCGGGAGTGCTCCTGCCTGCAATTTCGCGCGCGATTCAGCGCCGCGATTTTGTAAACGCCCGCGCCACGCTGAAATTCGCGCTGCGCAGAGCCCTGGTGCTCTTAGCTCCTGCGACCTTTGCGCTCATCGCCACGGGCTTTGCCGCCATGCGCCTCATCTTCGAACGGGGCGCATTTTCGCCCATGGCGAGTCTGTACTCTACGCGCTGCCTTTGGGGATATGCTCTGGGCTTAATCCCCCAAGTCTTTGTCATGCTGTTGAGCAGCGTCTTGTACGGCCTGCGCCTCTATCGCATCACCACACTTGCCACGCTTGCAAGCGTTGCGCTCAACATCGCCTGCAACGCCCTCTTTGTCTTCGCCTTAAATGGCAGTAGCGCCAGCATCGCCCTAGCCACGACGATCAGCGCCTACTTCAACCTCTGGCTTTTGGCCCGCTACATCACCCAAAAGTATCCCCACCTCAACGTCGAGCTTCTCGACTCTACATCGAGAAAAGTCCTCGCCGCGAGTCTCGTCCTGGCAGCATCGACCATGCTCGTCTGCCAATTTCTCCTCGCCTTTCCAACGCTTCCCGCCGTCGGATCGCTGGGCCCAAACACCTTTGGATTGCGGCGTCAACTCGTGGCCTTTGCGAGTCAGCTTCTGATTCTGGGAAGCTGCGGATTGGTGGTTTACCGCCGCTATTTCTCTCAAGTGTTCGAAGAGCTCTTAGAGCCGGAATGAGAGAAAAGCCGCTCTTGCGCTCGACTTGCGGGCTGCTGCAAAATTCAATTCAAGGCCTGGTCACAGATCAAGAGCGGCATTTGGACGTTCACGCGTTCGCGAAGACCTTTACGAACTTCGAAGCTCCAGTGTGTCGGTTGCCTGTAACGCTCATTGAATTGAAACTTGGTCAGGCAATTTGCTATGAGACATTTTAAGCGCGCTCAAACTAAAAAGACTCCGTTAGATACTCTGATGCGCCTTGCTAAATATCTAGTTTCAAAAGAAAATCTCTGATATATTTACGGATAAAGTTCTTTAATCAAATCTCGAAGGGGTAATTGTGAATTACGTACAACCACTTGTCACAATTTTTGTCTCGATCATCGCAAGCTTTTGGGGTGCTTAAAACGCTATACT
>CAXTAX010000110.1:0-3539 GCA_964241995.1 uncultured bacterium
CCACGAACTCGGTGGCATGCTAGAAGTCGTATTCAGTGGAGAGGATGTCTACATTTCTGGGCAAATCCCCCAGCGGTTTTTGGCGCCTTTACAACCATTTAAAATCGAAAAATCTCAAATGCCCCCTACTGCCCCAGCTGGCGCTTGACCGAGTAGCTTCGCAAGCTACGTACGATGAGGGCAAACCCGAGCGCAATGCCGGGCAGGCTCAACGCCTGACCCGTGGGCAAAATTGCGGGCCAAGTAATGGTCCCGATGGGCGCCTTAAATTGCTCAAGAATGGCGCGTGCGCTCAAGACGATGACTAAAAAAGTGCCCGAAGCTAAGCCTTCGCGGCGTGAAATGAGAGCCTTTCTACCAAACCACAGGGCACAGCCGATCATGAGATAGCTCGCAGCTTCATAGAGCTGCACAGGATGCCTAGGCAGCGGCATTGAGCCATCTTTTGGAGAGAGTAAAGTAATGGTCCAGGGGTAGTAGGCGACGGTTCCCAAAATTTCTTGATTGATGAAGTTGCCCATTCGAATACAGACCAAACAGGGGCAAGTCACTAATGAGATCAGATCGAGTGCGCTTAAGAATGAGAGATGCGGGGATGTAGACTCTGAGTTGGAGGAGGAATACCCGCAAAATCCCCAAACCGACAACAAGATACCCAATAAAGCGCCGTGGCTCGAAAGGCCCCCTTGCCAAATTTTGGGAATTTCTAAAAGGTGGTGCGCGTAGTACGAGTTTTCGTAAAAAAGCACCTCCCCCAATCTCGCGCCCGCGATAATTCCGATAAATATCCAAGTAAAAAGGCGGTCTCGCCAAACGTTCATTGGATCGATAGCTAGCTGGTCTCGCTGCTGCAAGTGCGGATGTTCTTTCATCGCTTTTCCAAAGAGAACGTAGGAAATAATCAGCCCCATCGAAAAAAGAAGCCCGTACCAAGTGAGCATCAGAGGCAGTTTCGGCATCTGTAGTAAAATTGGCTTGGGATCAATGCGCCAATGCGCTGCACCGCTATCGACATTTCCTAGCGAAAACGCGCTCACGGCACCGTGGATGTGCTCACAGATCATTTCAAATTCCTCAGCTATTAAGCATTCTCAAGCATTGCGGAAGCGCGGCTTGGTTCTTCATCAGCAAATCGATGCGCCTTGCATCTTTCTTGCCGATCTTGCCTTTGGAGCTGCATTGCTTCTATAGAGGCGCGAGGCCTTCTGCGTAAAACCCGCAAATGGATTGCCCCCGCGCTTTGTGACAATCGAATTGTGCCAGCTCGTTTGGATTGAAAACACTTTAAGCGTTTGGTCGATCGACGGCAATCTCGCACCTGTCTAGAGCAGTTGCATCAAGCGAGTGAGAGCCGTAAAAACGCGCCTTTTTGAGGGATGAGATGGTCAGAAATGGGGGAGTCGAAGTACGCTCAACCAAATTTCAATCCTCTGCGGAGTATAGCGCAGCTTGGTCAGCGCGGCTGCTTTGGGAGCAGTAGGTCGGGGGTTCGAATCCCTCTACTCCGAAATCTCTTTAATTCCCTTTCTTGGGAATCGATCTCATTTGTCGTACAGATACGCCTGCATTTCTTAAGGCCCACGCATGTGCAAGGAATTTAAGCGCGCGCGTATTCTAGCCTGGGATTCGATCTACATTTTTCTAAAATAGCAGTTCATTTATCGTTTAGAGTGTTCATTTCCCTAAATTGCATAACCGCAACAGCTTCGGTTGATTGGGAATGAAAGTACGAATCCCTCACAACTTTGAGTTAGGCTATGGAAAACGTCAAAAAACTAAGCGCTTATGCAGATGATTGGGTGGAGTTTGCCACTAGCAAATTGACTGGTTCACCCTTCAACAAAATCCAGATCTTAAGAGAGTTCGGAAAATGGTCCTCGGAAATGTATGAGTCTCATGCGTGTAAGCAAGTGCGTACCGCTCTTGGTTCGCATGGAGCTTTTCTACTTCTCGCGGCTTTTGCCTATGAATGCCATCAAAACTGGTTGGCGACATTAACGGGAACTGGAGTCGCGTTTTGGGCAGCCAACACACCCGGCAAATTCTCGGTCCTCAAAAATGATCCTCTGATTCGCGACAATCGCGATTGCGCAGTCGCGACGCTTCTTTACTTTGGAATTCGCCCCTTTGTGCGCGGAATCACGCACAATTTCCTCATCGGCGTGATCGGTGGGTACGCGATTTTCCACTGGAAATACGGCCAAACGTCGAATCAGAATGGGTATGTGGTCGTTGAAGAGCCCCTTGAATCCCAGTCTTTGGCCGTGAGCTGAGCGCTTCAAGACACTTTGCATCGATGGATGCACGAGAATTGAGGGTAGGGGGTGGTATGGAAAAAACCCCAATTTCCTTAAGGTGATTGCTTGAGTTTCAGCCCACCTCCTCCCGTCGTGTCTCCAAGCATCAAAGTTGCCCCATCAATTTTAGCTGCCGATTTTTCCCAACTCGGTGCTGAGGCACATCGCCTTCAAGCCGCTGGTGCAGATGCGTTGCACATCGATGTGATGGATGGGCATTTCGTCAGGAACTTGACTATGGGCCCACAGGTCGTTGCGGCACTGCGCGCTCAAACGCAACTGTTTCTCGATGTGCACTTGATGATTTATCAGCCTTTTGACTTTGTCGAAATGTTCGCTGCTGCGGGGGCCAATCGCATTACGTTTCACTTTGAAGCGACCGAGGACATCAAAGACACGATTCAGCTGATTAAAGGGTATGGTCTCGAGGTTGGTTTGGCCTTTAATCCAGAGACGAGCGATTCTTTTCTCGTCGATTTTCTCGATCAGATCGATCTCCTGCTCATAATGACGGTACATCCAGGATTTGGTGGCCAACCCTTCATGAACGAGATGTTGCACAAAATTACTTTGGCTCACAAAACGCTTCAAAGACTCACGCCTGTCGTGAGCGCCCACGAACTCGATCGCTCCAAGTTCTCCATTCAAGTGGATGGTGGGTTGAACGATCAAACTGCAGCGTTATGCCGCAAAGCTGGAGCGGATAACATCGTCGCCGGGACATGGCTGTTCGCTCAGCCTGATACGAGCGCAGCAATCGCACAACTGCGAGGAACTTGACACCATGGTGAGCGCTAGCCAAATCACGATGGGGATGATCCTTTCCATCGAGCACAAACTTTACTGTGTAGAATCGATCACAAAACCCAACGCCCAAAGCAAAGCCAACACGGTGTGCATTGTGTTGCGCGATTTCGCTACGGAAAAGACCTTGGAAAAGACCTTTCCACTTACCGATTCGCTTAAAGACGTCTCTTTGAGCGAACGCGCTCTTGAATTCCTCTACCCCGAAGACAAACATTTTCTCTTCCTCGACATCGATACCCTTGACGAGGTAAAGATTTCTAACGGAGTGATTGGGCCTCGCATCGAATACATGAAGGCGGGCGTGCAGGTGCGCGCATCGGCCTACAGTGATGCGATCGTCGCCATTGAATTGCCGCAGTTTTTGGAACTGATGGTAGCAGATGTCGAGGACCAATTTGTGGAAACGAGTATGACGGGAGCTGTACCCTCTAAGAG
>CAXTAX010000111.1:0-3530 GCA_964241995.1 uncultured bacterium
GATTTACTCGATTTGCGGGGCTCGATGCGTTTGGAAAAGCAGTATCAAATGCTGCGGGAAATAGCGCCAACTTCGAACTGGTGGTGCTAGAAACGCGCATCGGTGGAAACGCCGCCAATATGGCGCATGTGCTCAGTATTTGGGAACACCGCGTCCATCTAGCGGCAACTATTGGATCGGGTAACACCATCGAACCGCTTTTCACCCCATTGAGCAAAGCATGCGCTGAGGTCTTTCCCCTGGGACCGAGCCCGTACACCGATGCCCTTGAATTCACCGATGGCAAGCTATTGCTTGGAAAAATGGGCATTTTGCTCGAGCTGAGTACGGAAACCATCTTCGCATTGATCGGCGCCGATACCCTCGCGCATCAACTCGATGCGTGCGATCTCTTTGCGAGCGTCAATTGGACGATGCTCGCTAATGCACCCGCCTTGTGGGCGCAATTGCGGGCGATGAGCTTTGATCGTCTTTGCAAAAAGCGGCGCACTTTTTTGGTCGATTTGGCCGATCCGCGCAAGCGCTCTCGAGCCGATTTACAAAGTGCGCTCGGCGAACTGACCAGTTGGCGCGAGCATTTCGAGGTCGTCCTTTCCCTCAACCCCTCAGAAAGCGCTCAAGTGAGCGCGGCTTTGCACCTCGAAGAGGCGTTAGCGCGTACGCCTGAGGAAAGAGCGCAGCAGTGCCAGGCGATTTGCCGCGCGTTGCAAATCTCGGCAGTCGCAGTGCATGCCACCGATTTTGCGACAGTGGGCACCCTCGAGCTTTCTTGCAGCGTCCAAGCCCCCTACTGCGCCACTCCCGCCACGACAACTGGGGGAGGCGATCACTTCAACGCAGGGCTTTGCCAGGGCCTTCTTAAAAAGCTCGATTGGCCAGAAACTCTGGCGATGGCCAATGCGACTTCTGGGTATTTTGTACGCTTTGCCAAAAGCCCCACACTTGCCGACCTCAAAGGCTTTTTCGATGAATGGCTAAGTGCTCAACTCTAGAGTTTGACGGGCGAAGTCGTAAATTGTGGCAATCAAACCCTGAAGGCCAATGCCTTAGGCTTACAAGATTCCTTTTGGGGCTGGTGCGGCTCGCACAAATGCTCTGGCCATTTGCCGAAAGATGAAAAGATGGATCGGCAATAAAGCATACCAATAGAGTCTGCCAAAAATCCCCCTGGGGCGAAATGTCGCTGTGAGCTCGAGCCTGCCCTGTTGCGCGGAAACTTCCTTAAAATTCGGAGTATCTGGACCAAAAACCCGAAACTCGAGCCACGCCTGACCTGGCATTTTCATCTCGGCGTAGAGCAAAAGCCTGCCGAGCTCGCGGTCAGCAACCAAAACGCGCCAAAAATCGAGGCAATCGCCCACATGTACATCATGTAGATGCGTGCGACCGCGCCGCAAGCCCACTCCTCCAACGAGCCGATCGAGCAAGCCCCGCAACCGCCAAGCCCAATTGGCCGCATACCACCCATTCTTCCCCCCGACTGACCAGATGCGGTCGATGAGCTCTTTGCGCGTAATGGAAAAAGGAAGGACGACTCTTTTCTGCACGCACCCGAGCTCGGGCGTTTGGATGTAGCGGCTCAAGTTCGGTGCTAAATGACTCCAGGTGAGCGCATCGTGCCAGTGAGAAAAGACGGCATTTTGGCTCACGCAGGCAAACGCTCGCCGCAACGCTTCCTCATAGGAAAGGCAGTGATGGGTTGGGAAGGACTCTTTAACCGAGTCGAGGTTGGCTTTTGTCTCGGTGCGCATACTCTGCAAAAGCGCCTTTGCGAGCTTGAAGTGCACCGTGGTCATTCCGTACAGACCGATATTAGCGAGCCAAAATGGCATGCCCGGAAGTGCGAAAACAAGACGTTTGAGTCCTCTTGCCCGTGCAAAGCCCTGCACGAGCATTTGGTAGGTCATCACGTCAGGGCCTGCCAGATCGATGGTTTCAGATTGTTGCGTTTCGCGCTCCAGCGCTGCGAGGAGATAGTGCAACACATCGCAAATGGCAATGGGTTGACACAAGTTTTTTGCAACTTTTGGCATTACAATGATGGGAAGTCGCTCGACAAGGTCGCGAAGAATTTCGAAAATCGCGCTCCCAGAACCGATGATGGGGCCCGATCGAAACGTCAGCACGGGAATCGATTGTTGGCAAAGTATCTCTTCGACGAGGTGGCGCGACCGCAAATGGGCTGATTTTTTTTCGCCGCTATGCAAACCGCTCAGGTATATGAGTTTGCGCGCATTTGTATTGCGAAGTTTAGCCGTGAAGTTTTTGGCGCATAAACGCTCCATTTGCTCGAATTTTGCGCCTTCGCGCAAAGAGTGCACAAGGTAGTAAGCCGCATCCAAATTCCGCGGAAGTTGAAATGAGTGCAAATCGCAAAGATCACCCTCTAGAACTTCTAAATTTTCCGTGTGAATGTGTTCGAGGTTGAGCCGCTGCTTACTGCGCACTAAGGCGACGACGCGATAGCCTTTAGAGCACAAAAGAGCGAGAAGGCGATGGCCGATATACCCCGTAGCACCGGTGATCAATACGTTTATTGGCATTGCGATTCTACCTAAAAATCAGTGTGCGAAGATATATTGAGTAGATATTTGAAGAGTCACATATGGACGAATTCCGGAATGTTGATCTACCCCTTGAAATAGGCGGTTAAAAAAACTTTTACGCCCTCTCGCCTTTTGCATTGTATTAGCATTAACACGCAATATATGAGCACGGATAAAATTCCAATTTTATTTTGATTAGATATAATTCCTTTTTGATGTCTGAAGGTAAAGAGCGTTTAAATAGTTTTAGCGCTTTGCGAGGTTGATTTCCTATTGAAATTCCCCATTTCGGGTAGGATTTAACAAATAGTACCTTTTTGCGCGCTTGGAACTGAACATAATCTTGAGAACATTTGGATATGTTTTGTTTTTTTATCGATAATCAAAATTTCTTCATACTTAGACGTATATCTTTCGCGTATCGTTCATAAAATATAATTTCACGAGATTTAGATAATATTTTAACTAATACTCCGGATTTATTGAACTGAAAAATTTGAGTTCATCAAGTGCGCCGACCAAGTGAGCTCGCGGGGATCTCCCAATAACACCGGCTCGCTAATCTGAAATTGGTGGGCCGTCTTGATGCTTAAAGTACGCTGAAACGCAGAAAGAACGTGCAAAGCCGATGCGTGCGCCAGTTCTTGCCGATTGCACTCCTCGGAGAGATGGGCGAGGTAGACCCGCTGCAATTTATCGTGCGCAGTTTTCGACAACAATTGCGCGCATTCACCATTGGATAAGTGCCCCATTCTTCCGAGTACGCGCTGCTTGTAGACATTGGGGCGCGAGCTTTGATTGACGAGGTCTGGTTCGTGGTTAGACTCCACAAATAAGCAACAGCAATTCTTGAGATGATCGACAACGAGGCTCGTCACAAACCCCAAATCGGTGCAAATCCCAATACGCACAGGAATTTGTCCCACCTGGGCTTCAAGTGTAAACGCGACGGGATCTCCAGTATCGTGCTGAATGGAAAAGGGT
>CAXTAX010000112.1:0-3513 GCA_964241995.1 uncultured bacterium
TCATTACCCGATATTCCCCCAATTGTTTGGGGTTGTACCGGGGGAGCATTTCGAGAGGGGATTTGTGTTTTGGAGCACTTGTGGATTTGGGAAGCAATGCGGTTCATTTGCTTGCCCCTTACATCTTTGGAAGAATCGAACTGCGCAATTGCCACGTACGCGCTTCTGGTTGTACTACGGACTCGAGCAAAAAGGCGCTTTACTTGTACATACTGTACTGGATCGCAAAAGAGACTACTTCGCTCATTGCATGAGGCTCAAAAAGTAGCCATGATGCGCTACGAGTAGGGTCACCAATCACCAGTGCGCAAAGGGTCGGGGACAAAATTCGCGCGGTCAGACTTCAGCTCTTTTTCTATTTCGGTGTGGGAAAATGAGCGTAGGGAAGTGTCGATATCGGTTGCGGAAAACTCTTCACTCGCCGATTGATCGTCGATCAACAGGAGCTCAGCTACAGGGTATCGAAGATATTCCAGATTGGTAAGTGGGATGAATTTGTATCCTTTAAAATCACTCAGCAACTTTTGAGGATAGTCGGCTTGATCCTCAGCATTTAGGCCTTTTTCGTGGTCGCGCTCGGGATTTTTGACTTGCACGAGGTAGTGTGCTTTATCTTTGATATTGAATGCGGCTTGACTCTCTTTCAGCTCTTGTGGATGAAGTGCGTAATCAAAGCAGGCCATATGGGCATGCTGAGCAAAGAGAAATGTTCCCTCTCCTAATGCGCGTGCTGCTGGTTGGTGACGGTCACCGACAGTTGGAGTGGAATAGCTTTTTTCTTTGAGATGTTCCATAAGCTGCGCGCGATTGCTGGCTACGTGATCGACAAAGGCAAATGCGAGCCGATTGGTCTCAGCATCAGGGAACTTCTTCTTGCCTACTGCGATCACAATATATTTCGTATCGTTTTCGAACTTGAGTACAAGGTAAAAACGTTGAACATCACCTAAGCTCGAGGGATGTTCATTGTTGACCTTGGGCCGATAAAAGATATACAAATCTCCTTTACCAAGTATTTTAGTTGTATCAGACATCGAGTGGTACTCCTTTTTTCGCTATCATTTGCAATGATACAGCTGAATTTAAGATAGCAGGTCGAGACGCCGACATCAACGTCCATGTCATCATCGACCCCCGAAACTTCTGCAATCTGCGCAGCTACCAGGTGAAAAAGGGATAATCGCCCAGCCAAAATTGGGTGATGCTCAACCTCAAATGCCGAAGAGGAGCTCTAGGGACTGTTGAACATTTTGAGTGCATTGAGGATGAAGGTCTATCCTGAGCAATTGCTATTTGGCGCACGGTTGCATCCTCGATGAAGATGCACATTTGTTTGAGGCATTTTTCATTTAGGCGAGCTAGGCTTTCAATACACTTTTCTTCGCCGGCGTTTTGCGTAGATCGCTCAACTTCACATGATTTATTAAATAGACCATAGATGTAAAAGCCAAGGGTGGGTCATTCATGGATAATTGCTCATTTCAGGATTTTTCCGTTTGCTGTTCTTGACAACGAACATCACAAAGTTAGAAGAGTCTCATTACGTGTAAATTGAGATTGCAAAGTTAGAAGTGCAAATTTATCACCCAAACAAATTTCCGATTGTACAACCCCCATAGTTCAAAAAAATAAATTTGAATAAAATCTCCCTGAAAGTTACAGTGAAGTTAATTGTATGATTACCGATTTCTTTAATCTTTAGTTTGTGATGAAATTTTTAAATTGAGAGTGTACTATGCCAGATACCTATAATTATCAGGGTTGGATCCATTCGGATTCTTTTATAAAGCGGTCAATCGCTATTTTCCTATACTCTACATTTGGGAGTTTCCTAATATATTTTCTTGTGTTTGGTACAATAGCGATCATTGGATTGTTGGGGTTGACATTTTGGGGAATTTTAATGGGAACTGAGATGGGAATCTCAGCTTTTTTAAACTGGTTATCGACGAGCTCTCGTCACTTTATTTCTTATACAGGTGTGAGGTGAGTGGCTAGTCATTCAGGGATGAATTAGCCCAATCAAATACCTTGCGATATCCCTTTATGTCGCAAATTCTTGAGCTATTTTTTTGAGAATTTCATTTGCCCAACTCACTATAGATCTAGAATTTTGACAAATCGTCACTTCAATGAGGGTCGAATGCCACTCAAGCCCAGGGGACAGCTACCGACTTTTCTGCCTCTGATAGAGAAAACCCTGGTCGCGCAAGCAATCATCGGTATTGGAAACGAAGATACAGAACACAATGCGCCGTAACATTTTAGCCAAAGTCTCGATGGGCAATTTGCCGTATCGCCAAGGTGCCTCGAGGATTTCCAGTGAGATTTGTTCCTCATCGTCTACCAAGTGCGCCGATGTTGGTAGCCAATGTGATAGCTCGAGCATGAAAGAACAAAGCTTGCTTATTTTTCAAATGCAGCGATGATTTCATAGGATCTTCTGAGAACCGAAGTGGTTCTTAGCAATCTTCGCGACTCAGCTTAGAAGAAAATGCACTTTTCCAAAGGTTCGGGGAGCCCTTCTCCAATTTTTGCCAAAGGCGATCTCTGCTCAACGCATTAAAAGAACCTTCCAATCCTCAGGTTGGAGTCGCTAATCGCACCCAATAAAGGGTGATGGGTACGGCAATGAAATGCGCCAAAAGCAAAATTTAGGGCTGCCTTGAGCGCGAATCGTTCAAGATGCTGAAACCTAGGAAGTGTCGCATTAAAACGGTGTGCTCTCGCGGCCGCGGCGATTGTGGCGCTAGCGGCGCCCGACGGAAATTTGATGCCCTTAATATCGAAAGAAATTTAGCCCCTTTGCTTTACCACTCATGATGCATTTCATTTTCGTAGTGCCCGCGAGCGATGAACGCGTTTTGGCAGCTCCTCATCGGCCAACTCTCGACCAGTGAGGTCATGAGCGCCATCGGCTAAACTGGCCAAACGATCTGTGAGCCCGATGACAAACAAGACAGAGGCATAGCCACCGAGGGAAACGCTGGGATCACCCTTTTCGATCTTGCCCAGGGTTGCTCTTGTCATGCCCGCTCGTTCGGCCATCAAAGTTGTCGGAATACGTTGACGTCGACGTGCAGCGCTAATATCTTGGCCCAACTTACAGAGTGCTCTTTGCACGGGAATGGGAAGCAACGTTCCCCGAGTCATGATCATACCTACAATGTCAACTGAATTGTACACTATAAGGCATAATGTTCAATTAAATTTACAGCAATTTCTGAACATAGGGAAAAAGTGGGGGTATTTCAATTTTTGTCTTGCCACTCGAATGGACTTTCAGGCTGTCCTAATGAAATATTCTCAGATTGCGCCGCATGCGCCAGTGACTGATCTTCCCAATTGAATGCAGATGTTGAGAAGGTGAGGTGAATGCAATGCAAAGCTCTTCATCGCTCAGCATCGAATGATTGCATCTCAGAGTGCAAAAATTACGTGTAGACTGGCCTCATTAGGATCTCGTACCAACGACTCCCTATGTAAGTTTTCTATATGAAAAATTTTCACCTT
>CAXTAX010000113.1:0-3500 GCA_964241995.1 uncultured bacterium
GGGAAATGCAAGCGCTCGAGGAGCTGAGCGCGCTCTTGGGCACGGGGTATTTGCCACCGGGCGCCCACTTCGACTGCTTGCTCGCCCTGCAACATCTTCAGCAATGGGAAAGCGCATGGGCGCTGCTACAAAAGATGCCCTTCGAGTTGGGTTGGCCCATGCCCAAGGTCTTGTACCAAATCGCCACCCTGGGAGAGCTTGGACGCTACGATGAGGGAGCTGGGCTTGCCAAAAGCGTAAAGGGCAATTCTTGGTTTCGCTCAGGACTTTTCGAGCGCGCCGAATGGAATATCGCAGCCCGCAAATCCCTCGCTGCCTGCGATGTGCAACCGCTCCCTTTGCCTTATTCTCAGGGCGCATCGCTCACCCCTTTACGCGCTGCATCGCTTGCGCAGTACTACGTGTTTGTCGGCGACTTCGAAAACGCCGGTCAAGTGCGCGATACGGGGGGCTTGGCCCTCACGCAAGAGGGTAGAAGCGTCTTGGCGAACCTCGCCTATTTCAGCGGCGATCGCACCAGTAGTCTGGAGCAGTGGGAACGCCAAGTGCGCGATCCCCGCCTCAGTGATGCGCAGTGGTCTGAAGCACTGCGCAACTTGGTCGCGCTCGAAGCGAGGCCCGAAATTCTCGAAACTCTTTGGCGGCAAACCGAAAGCGAGCGTCCAGGACGGCCCGGCGAGCGGGGAATTTTTCGCTCGAGCTGCGCGCTCATCGCGTGTTTGCAAAGTAGCCAACCAGCACTTGATGCCCCTCATCGCGAAGCGGGCGAGCAAATGGCCGAGCTTTTGCTCAGCTGCTCCAGCTTTGCGCCTACCCTCGTTTGGCCCCATGTGCACTTAGGGCAACTGCAGCAACTGCTCGGCAATACGCCAAAAGCTGAAGCGGCCTTTGCGGCAGCGCTTCAATGCAAGTCCACCTGCGCCGCCGCCCATTTTGGCGCCAGTCAGCTCTCAGAAACTGCTATCCCCACACGTATCGACCACCTCAAGCACGCCTGCTCGGCCGCCCCCGAGCGAGCCGATTACTGGGTGGCATTGGCCCAGCAAGAGGTCGAGAGCTTTCGCTCCACGCGCCAACTGACCACTGCTGAGGAGAGCAAAGCCCATTTCAGGCGCGCCAATCTCCTCGATCCCCAGCTCCTGGAAACGTACTGGGGCATGGCGGAACTTTTAGCGCTCGAAGGCGAGGTCCATCAAGCGCGCAAACTCCTGCGCGCAGGACTTGCCAAGATGCCTAAAGAGCAACGCGCCGTCCAAGAGCAGACCTTTTCGCCAGAGCTGAGCGAAGTGCTCGCAGGGGCTCACGCCACCCTTTTAGCTCCCAGGCATTAAACGCATTGCGGGGTGTTATATCTGCCCCCGCAGCACTGCCTCATCCCCTTCTGCACTTCCGGCAGCAAGAGAAATTAGCAATCAAATTCAAAGGGTGCTAAAATGAATCAAAGATCCGCTCGCGCGCACCTTCGCTTCGATGTCCAAACACCCCCTCATTTCAACCTGCTCAACGAAACAACGGCGCACTTTGCGCGTCTTGATGGGATTGATCGAGCTCTATTTGCAAACGGGGCGGCCCATCGGCTCGCAGGCTCTGAAAGAGGGTGGGTTTGACCATCTCAGCTCAGCGACGTTGCGCAATTACTTCGTAAGCCTTGAGACCATGGGTTACTTGAAGCAGGCGCACATTTCGGGGGGACGCGTGCCGACTGATGCGGCCTTCAAAGTCTATGCGGAAGAAGCGCTGCGGGAAATCCAGCAAAGTGGGCCTGGACACTCGTCTCTTCCCGATCAATGCAAGTTAGAGGATGCGCGCGAGCTCAATGGATGGATCGAAGCCACGGCCGCTAAACTCGCCGAACGCACGAGATGTTGTGTAGCGCTCACCCTCCCGCGCTTTGCCAGCGACAGCGTGGCCCAAATTCAACTCGTACCCATCTCGGCCAACCGCCAGCTCGCGATTCTCTGCACCCAGTTGGGGTTGGTGCACACGGTGAGTTTGTCCGCAGCTTGGTGCTCAGATCGGCGCATCCGAGAACTCGCGCAGAGCTACTGCAATTGGCGCATCAATCCCCATTGCAAAAAACCCGCCCTGAAACCGGCGCACGAGCAGCAATTTAGCCAAATGCACAATGAAATCATGATTCAATACCTCATTGAGCATTCCACCCCATCCCATCAGCGTCTCATGATGACCGGACTCTCACAGCTTCTCAATCACCCCGAATGTCATCACGCGCCGACCTTTGCGAAATTTTTGACGTTGTTGGAGAATAAGGAAGCGCTGAGAGATCTACTCGCCCAGCTGCAAAATAACGAGCAGATTGCATTTTGGATCGGAGAGGCGTTAGCGCCTCACTTCCAAGGCATCACAAGCTGCAGCCTTTCGGGAGCCGCCTATTACCTCCACAGGGGCCGTGTGGGGGCTGTGGCCCTCATTGGACCCGTGCGCCTACCCTTTAGGGAGCTCTTTGCGCACTTGCGCGAGGCCTGCCAAACCCTCAGTCAACAACTCACTCACTGCGTGTACAAGCACCACATCGAAGTGAAGCCCAAATCGCCCGGGATGCACCCCCACAAATCGAGCCAGGTTGAGCCCGAAGTGCGCCCCGCACTTCCCCTGCCGACTTCACCGCAAACAAAGCGTAGTCCCCACAAGGGCAGTCCCATTTCAAGGAGTTTCCCATGAATCACGAGCATGATCCCCCTCCCGCTTCTTTAGAAGCTGAGGACCTTATTCCCCCTGATGAGGGGGCCTCTGAGCAGGCCTCTCAAGAGGCGCCCTTAAGCTCCTCGCAAGAAAAATCTGCGGCGAATTCCATTGAGGAAGTGGACTTTCGCGAAAAATATCTGCGCGAACTTGCCGAAAAGGAAAATATGCGCAAACGGCTGTTGCGCGAGCAGCAAGAAGCGATTCGGCTAGCCGGCGAAAAAAGCGCCATCGATCTGCTCGCCCCCATCGATCAATTCGAAAAAGCGCTTGAATTCGCCCGTTCGATGTCCGAAGAGGTCAAAAATTGGGCTGTTGGCTTCGAGATGATCTGCGAGCAAATTCGCAGCTGGCTAGCGGGCCAAGGCATTCACCCCTTTAAAAGCGAAGGGGAGATGTTTACCCCCCTACTCCATGAAGCGATCGAGCGCATCGTCGACAACGATCGACCTTCGGGGCTCGTCTTGCGCGAATTCACCAAGGGGTATCGGGGACGCACGCGGGTGCTGCGCCCCGCGAGAGTCGCCGTGTGCGTACACGCCCAGCCCCCCACCGAAACTCCAAACACCCCCAACGAAACTGGATCTAATCGAGGTGACGATCACCTGGAAAGCTCCACAGCACCATCTGAACATCATCACGAGGAGTGAATAAAATGCAGAAAAAAAGCGGAAAAATCATCGGCATCGATTTAGGTACAACAAACTCTTGTGTCTCGATGATGGAGGGTTCTACTCCCATCGTCATTGCCAACGCTGAGGGAGCGCGCACGACCCCCTCAGTCGTCTCCTACAAAG
>CAXTAX010000114.1:0-3481 GCA_964241995.1 uncultured bacterium
GAGTGTGGATCGCTCTTTTTTTATCGATATTCGCCATGTATACCTGACCGGTTTTGTGCGGGCACTTGGCTGAAGGTCAGTACGCATGAACTTGTCTATGGGCCTTACAAAATCCAACTAGTGAATAGGAGCCAGTAGTGGGACTTTTTTTCAAACAATGATCTTCATGGTGTAAATATGGTTACATTTACAGCTCTCCACAATCGATTTCATACCAAAGCTGAGCATTACTACGAAAATGAGTATTCTCGGAAAAAAGCCCATGCGGACGAACTTTTGGCCGAGATCTACGTGAAACGGATCATCGAACACAACGGCTAGATTATACCTCGAATACTCGCCGCCCTTCTCAAGAAGGTGCAAGAAGAACGTGCTACACATGCAGAGTGGAAGCGCCATGAGGGGGAACCGCATGATCACTCCGCAATCCTCGATCAAGCTCTTAATGAACTCGACGCGCTCGAAGCGCTTTTATCGCAAAGTGATCTCAATGAACACCTTGCGGATTCAAACGAATATACCCGTTAGGTCTTTGACCTACTATACTTATGATAGAATTGAGCGCCATTCGGTGCGTTATAGAGGTAATACTTATTTATTGCTTACCCAGTTTTTCGCTATATTTACTTTTATGTTGTAAGTCGTAGCGTTTTTTTAATTGAGATAAGTTAATTTTTATAGCAAAAATTATTGATTTGCGAAAGCGACAACTGAATTTCTACTGCTCCAAAATTACCTCTACCGGTTAAAGAGTTTTTAATGTATTTATAAAATTATGAAACTTCACTAAAAGTTCTATGTAATTTGGCGTTTCGTTTATTAATGTTTTATTAGAGAATGAATCATGGATAGCACAGCGGAAAAGCTTCTCTTTGCCACTGCTCGTAGACAAATTCACAATCAGCACTTCAGCAAAAAGAGCATTCGGCGCGAAAAGCGCAAACTGATCGATGAGCGACGACAGCACTGGGCGAGTTTAGGTGGGGAGAAACTTCACCTTCTGGCAGCGCGCTATTCGCCCGAGCTTCACCCCGCAAAAGCAACTTTCGCACAAATCGCCTACCACATTCACCGCTTGGTGACTACGATTCCCAATCTTGTGCTCGCCCCCATCGCCGGTGCTCTGGGATCGCTTGGCGCCCAATGGACGATGAGTGATGAACGCGCATTGACCAGCCTCAAACAAAGGCATCTACTGGAAACGCTTCGCAAGCTCAACAAAAGAATTGACGAGCTCTACGAATCGCAAAGCACAACCCCAGCTAAACAGCGAGAAGATCAGTCCACTAGGCGGGGAAAAATAGCGATCTCTAAAGGGGTGAAAGAAGATCTGAAGGCCATTTTGGCCTACGCAAAGGCGTTTCGTTGCACCCAATTTGAGCAATTACGCGAACAAGTCGAGCGCTTTGAAGGCTTTGTGGAATTGGTCAATGCCGGGCAACACACCAGAAGATCTTCCCAAAGCGGACAAATTCCCTTTGTAGATCCCATCGCAAACCAAGAGCCTTGATCAAAGTGGAGTGGGTGGTCCCGTTTAAAGAACTCCATTTTTGCGCAATCCCTTGGCCCCCTCTCCCCAAGCAGTAAATTGCTCACTCGCTGATTCGACTTGCAGTAATTGTAAAATCCTTCCTGCGATGCCCTCTTCCAAGTGTTGCAAATCCTTGGGTTTTGCATACCACAGGGGAACGGGGGGGAAGATAAATGCGCCAAGGCGGCAGATCTTTAGCATATTCTCGAGGTGAATCGCCGACAATGGAGCCTCGCGGGGCACAATGACGAGTGGAAAGCGCTCTTTGAGCGCCACATCTGCGCAACGGCGCAAGAGATTGTCAGCGACTCCTGAAGCGATCGCGCCGAGTGTCGTCATGCTGCAGGGAATGATGAGGGTTCCGTCAATGCGAAAGCTCCCGCTGGCAATGGGGGCACTGAAATCGCCGTTGGAATAAAGCGCGACGCGCTCGCGCTGCTCTGAAGACAAATGCGCGAGGAAATCGAGTGGCTTAAAGGGTCTGCGATCGAGTTCAAGTGCGGCGGTCACAAGGGCGCTTCGGCTGAAGACGAGATGCACAAAATGCCCAAGATGCACCAGCTGATGAAACACTCTTTGCGCGAGTATGATTCCCGATGCTCCAGAAACGCCTATGACAAATACCTTCACAAGATCGCTCCTGCCAAGGCCATCAAGATTACGATCCCCGGCAAAACGCAACCCAAAGCGAATACCTGCCCAACGCGATCGAGGTGGCGAGCAAGCCACCAATGACCACCAGCAGTTATCGCTGCTAGCCCTCCTAATGGAGTGAAGTACACCCACGACAAATGCAGTGCTGCTCCCTCGATTGCCAAGGATGCAATCGCCGCACCGTGTAGGCCGCGCGACCACCAAAGAGCGGCCTGCTTACCAAAAAACGCGGGAATGCTGAATAGGCCTTGCTGTCGATCGACTGATAGATCCTGCAAAGAGTAGAGCACATCCATCGCCGCGACTCCCGACCCGAGTCCAATGCCCAAAAGGAGATGCTCGAGGGTCAAGGCCCCGGTCAACGCGATCCCGATTGAGATGGGCAAAAGGGCTTGTACAAACCCCAAAACCAAATGTGATCCCCAGGTAAACCGCTTGCAAAAAGAATAGACAACTAAGAGAGGGGCGATGAAAAGGCTTACGACAAAACAGGGTATACTCAGGTACAAGCTAGTGCATACGAAGGTCAATAACGCGCTAATGGCGAGTCCCCGCACGTGCGATTTGGCAATTTTGCCAGATGGAATCGGGCGTTGTGCAGTGCGGGGATTTTTCCGATCAATTTCTGCATCGAGCCACTGATTGCAGCTCATTGCTGCGATGCGTGCGGCGAGAAACGCGAGCAACATCGATGCCGCACGCCCTGGAGTAAGGGGAGGCGAATCGCGAAAGGGCACCGCGATCAGTATAGCGCTGACAAACCAGGGTAGAGAAAAAAACGTCTGTTTCCAGCAAATGAGTTCGAACAATTGACGCAATGAATGCAATCCCCTTCGCTTGTATAGCCTTGTGCACGCTACTGGAATCATTTTTTTTCAACAATCAGAGCCTTGCCCACTTTGCTTCAGAGAATACGCGCAAATAATCAGCAACAAGCCTTGCAGTTGGGCATTGAGGCACTTGGTCTTTACGTTTAGTGGGCGATTTCAATCGCGCGCTTGAACTCGATCATTCTGCCCTCTATCTTTTGGTTGCCAAGTTTCGACCCGCAAGTCGGCAAGTCCACGCTTAATCTCTGGAAGTGGATCGAAAAAAATACCCGTCTCCAAAATGCCGCAATGTGCTTTAAGCGCGCAATGCAATGCGATCCAATCGCTTGGGATAGGGTCGAGTTGAAGGTCGACAATCCAATTTTGATTGTCGGTGACAAAGAGTTTGCTCTCTTGCTTCCGAAGCATCGCCCGTCCGAAGGGCATCAACCGCTTTTGTACATCGACCCATGCGAAAGGAGAAATC
>CAXTAX010000115.1:0-3474 GCA_964241995.1 uncultured bacterium
CCACTGCAGATCTTCATCGTGTGTTGAGGAATTCTACGCGAATTGTGCACAAGCATCATTTGGTTGGTTTGTACCGGACCTCCAACGCGCACAGATACATTGGGGTTTTGCATCGCGGTGGCATCGAGGATCTCTTCGGGCATTTCGAAGTCTAAAGTCTTGTTGATGATGAGGCCAAAAGAGCCGCCTTTAGTGTGCTCGCAAATTAGAATGACGCTGCGAAAAAAGATGCCGGAATCGATATCGGGAGTGGCGATAATGAACATTCCCTTGTGAATGTGCCCGCGGGGAAGTGAAACCATATTATCCCTTCCCGATTAGGGCTTTTCGGCGAGTGCGTCGAGTTGTTTTTGTGCTCACTTGCTGACCGTCTCCCCTTTCATCGCATCGAGGTTTTGCTGCAAAGTAGTGAGGTGGCTGACCAGCTGGGTCAGGCCTTTGAGGAATGCGCTGCGCGTTTGCAAAGAGGGCTGTTGCTGGGCTGCTTGCCAAAGGCTCTCGATGCGTGTGCATTCAGTTTGTAAGGCGGATAGCTCTTGATCGCAGTAGGCTTGAAATGCCCCCGGATCTTTGAGTTTTTCTACGCTTGCAATGCGCTGCGCGCGCGCGCGCTTCCAGTCGCGGTTGTTTTGAAACAGTAAACCGTACTGACTGATATCTCCTACAAGGGTATTCGATTTGTCGAGGAGGGCATCGGCTTGCGTATACAGCGAACCGCTGTAGAGAATTTTTCCAAGTGTGCCCTTGCCCAACTTGACATCGTTAGTCAGCTCTGACCAGGTTTTAGCGATCGCGATCCCTTGAGTCCCGATCTGTTGAAATTGTACGACGCCGAGTTGAGCTCCGCGTAAGATCGCGTCAATTTCAGCATCGTGCCCACTGAGCTTCGCGAGGGCCTCGCGGCTCGAATCGAGCAGAGTCTCTGCGCCTTTGAGGATGTTTTTCCATCTAGTGGGGTCATCGAGTGCTGCGAGCACGCGGCTGGCGTGTTGGAGGATGCCCTGAATCGATTCGACGACCTCGTCGCTTGAGAGCTCTCGCATGAGAATTTTGGACTGATCGGCGAATTTGCGAGCAGATTGCAAAAATTGGGTGAGCTGGGTGGCAAAATCCCGTTCGTTGAGCTGAGAGATGAACTGATCGATGGACCCAGTCGCCTTGGCGATACCTTGAAGGGCCTGCGTCGCATTCGACTGATTGTCGCGAATCAACTGCCCCAGCTCACGCACAGCAGTTTGAGCCTGCACGACGGTTTGGGAGATCTCTGCGACCGCCTCTTCCACAGAGTTGGTGCTTTGGGCGCAGAGGGGGGAATGCTCATCGGCGAGTTGGGCCGCTTGACGATTGGGGATGTGCTTGGGGATGATGGCGATGTTGCGCTCGCCGAGCAATCCCGAGGTCTGCATGAAAATCGCGTCGGTTGTGTAGATTTGCGCGTGGGAGTCGACGCGCAGCCTCAGCTCGTAGTAGTAGACCCTTCCCAGAGCGTCGACTTTTTGTTCGCGCGCTTCGGTGATCGAGTGAATTTCAGAGACCTCTCCGATCGAACGACCCGCTAAGGTGACGGGAGTTCCCCGACTGATCTTGTCGATGTTCACAAACCACACGCGCAGCTGTTTGCGCCCATCACCCACATGGGGCCTGATGAACAGGACGAAGGCAGCGACGAGAGTCACCCCGCTGGCAACGACGAGGCCGATAAAGAGATTTTGGCGTTTTTCGTTCACCGTTTTTCTCCTAAAACATCAAGCTTGACATCTCGATAAGACTGCAAAAATGCCTCTACTAAGGGTGAGGGGGTATTTAGGAAGTCCTCTTTTTTCACGATGCGGGAAATCAGGCCGTCTTCGTGAAAGGCGATGCGGTGGCCTATGCGCAAAGCTGAGGGGATATCGTGTGTGACGACGAGGATCGTGGCTTTGAGCTCTTTTTGGGTTTGTACAATTAAATTGTTTATTTGCCCACCAGTGAGCAAGTCCAGTCCGGTCGTCGGCTCGTCCAGGAAGAGGAATTTTGGTTTGTACCGTATCAAGCGCGCAAGACCGGCGCGCTTGCGCATCCCCCCAGATAATTCAGAGGGCATGAGCTCGCGCGTTTCGGCCAAATCGACCATTTGCAGCGCCCATTCGACGAGCTCGTTGATTTCAGCTGGCGAGTAGGGCTCGGCGGTTTGGGGGTTGCGGCGGTGGCGAAGGGGAAAGGCAATATTCTGCGCGATGGTCAGGGAATCAAAAAGGGCAGCGCCTTGAAAGAGCATCCCCATTTGCCGCACAGCGCCGTTCAGGGAGTTCCCGCTGGCGGTCGAGATCGTCAGTCCTTGAATCTCCACGCTTCCGCTATCGGGGCGCTCGAGCCCCATAATCTGCTTGAGTAAAACGCTTTTGCCCACCCCAGAACGCCCCAAAATGGCGACTGTTTCCCCTTCGGCCACTTCGAGGTTCAATCCGCGCAATACCCGATTTCCATGGTAGGACTTGGTGAGCTCTTTGACGCTGATTAGGCTCATGAGTAGATCCAAACCAGTATGAGGTTAAAGCCAATCGTCATCACGAAATTAAAGATCAGAAAACAGGAGTAACATGCGACCACGGACTGTGTCGTCGCTTTGCCGACACCCGCTGCGCCTCCTTTGGCGGTGAGTCCCTTGTAACAACAAATAGAGACCATGAAAAAGCCGAAAACCACAGCTTTGATCAACCCTGTGGTGAGGTCAAACGCCGTCACATTTTGAGGCAAGGGATCGAGGTAGTTGTTGCTCGGCATGCCAAAAAGCGTGGTGGCGATGAGATAGCCACCGAATATTCCCATGAAGTTGCTGAATATTGTGAGGACAGGGGTGGCAATTAACGTCGCCAAAAACCGGGGGACGAGCAGATACTCGATGGGATCGACCGCCATTGAGCGCATCGCATCGATTTGTTCAGTGACTTGCATGCTCCCCAATTGCGCGCACATTGCCGCGCCTACGCGTCCGGTAATCATGAAAGCCGTGAGGATTGGGCCGAGCTCTGAGAGCATCGCCTTGACGACTAGGATACCGGTCGCGGATGCGAGTCCTTTATCCGATAGCTGCATAAAAGATTGTGTGGCCAGCACCATTCCAGTCGACAATCCAGTTACCGCGACGACTGGTAAAGAACCAACTCCCATATCGTAGAGGTGTTCTCGCAGCAGGCCCCATGGGGGAGGGCGCAAGATCAGAGCGGTGAGAGTTTGCGCGCAGAGTCTCACGTAGGCGCCTAGACGCTCGGCAAGAGCGATGAATTCACCGCAGAAAGCTGCGATTTGCAGCAAGACGGATTTGTTAAGCTTCAGGGGGAAATTGGGCAAGTGTTCTCCTGTTCAAGCGACTATCGATGCTCATTAGTTGGATATGAGCGCTATGCATCTCGCCTATGAGCGTGTCGCGAACTGCGATCAATACTCGCGCTTCCAAAGCAAGCTGACCGTTTTCTCACTCAGGTATCCCACCTC
>CAXTAX010000116.1:0-3464 GCA_964241995.1 uncultured bacterium
GCAGATAAGCCGTCATGAGTCAGTTGAGGCGCGTTGCCAAAGAGCGAGTACTAAACTGCTTGGAATAAATTGCGAATCTGTACACTTGAGGGCATCCCACCACACGCCCCCTTCCTCACGCCCCTATGAGTCTTGTCAAATCCTACCTAAGCCAAACCTCTGAAAGCGCTTGGCAAAACGAGACGATTGCGGTCCTCGCGAGCCTCGATCACTTGCGTGAGACCTCGCCGCAAATCGCCGAGGAAATTACCGCAGAACTTTACCAGCAACGCCACTCCCTCAAGCTGATCGCCTCGGAAAATTACTCGACGCTCAGCTGCCAACTCGCGATGGCGAATTGGCTGACCGATAAATACGCCGAAGGAGTACCGCACCATCGCTTTTATGCGGGCTGCGAGCATGTCGATGTCATTGAAAGCATCGCGCAAAAGCGCGCGCAGAAGCTTTTTGGTTGCGAGTACGCATTTGTGCAGCCGCATAGCGGAGCTGATGCG
This sequence comes from uncultured bacterium, assembly GCA_964241995.1. Lineage (GTDB taxonomy): Bacteria > Chlamydiota > Chlamydiia > Chlamydiales > Parilichlamydiaceae > CAXTAX01. The sequence continues at coordinate 495 of CAXTAX010000116.1, forward strand.
AATCTCTTAGCGATTTGGGCTGTATTGATCGAGCGCATCCAAGCTCCATTTTTGAGCAAACTCGACAAAAAGCTCGACGCATTGACCGAAGGAGAACATGAGAAATTGCGCGGGGAATTGAGTGGGCAATGCTTGCTTGGGATGTCCTTGAGCGCTGGGGGACACCTCACCCACGGGTATCGACATAACATCACCTCAAAGATGATGCGCTCGGTGAGCTATGGGGTCGATCCCAAAACCTATCGCCTCGATTACGATGCGATTGCTGAAATGGCCCGCCGCGAGCGTCCCTTGATTTTGATGGCGGGATACTCAGCCTATACAAGACTCATCGATTTTGCTCGGCTTCGCGAAATTGCAGATGAGGTAGGCGCCACGCTAATCGTCGATATGGCGCATTTTGCCGGCCTCGTGGCGGGTAAAGTCTTCACAGGCGTTTACAACCCTGTCCCATACGCTGATCTGCTCACCTCCACCACCCACAAGACCCTGCGAGGCCCTAGAGGGGGTATTCTGCTTTGCAAAAGCGCTTACAAAGCCGTAGTCGACAAGGCGTGTCCCTTGGTGATGGGAGGGCCCCTTCCCCATGTGATGGCATCAAAGGCCATCGCATTGGAAGAGGCCTTGCGCCCGGAGTTCAGCGTCTACGCCCATCAAATCACCACCAATGCGAGAGTTCTCGCTGAAGAACTCATGCGAGGTGGAGCGGAAGTGCTCACGGGAGGCACCGACAACCATCAGGTTTTGCTCGATACATCGCCATTTGGGCTAAATGGGCGGCAAGCAGAAGGAGCGCTCAGAGCGGCCGGTATCGTCTGCAACCGCAATATTCTTCCCTTTGATCGAAGAGGGCCTTGGTACACTTCGGGGCTGCGCTTGGGCACGCCTGCATTGACGACTCTCGGGATGCGCGCTGAGCAGATGGGGGAGATCGCAGCGAGTATTACGAATGTTTTGCGCCATACGCAAGGGGCGAGCGAGCGCTCGAGTCAATTTACCACAGATGCCAAAGTCCAACGCCATGCTAAACAGCACGCATTGGCCCTTTGTGAGGAATTTCCCCTTTATCCTGAGTTGGAGCTGTGAGGATTCGGCTTTAAAGTTCCCTCGCTGTAGGTTGTTTCAAAATGCGGATAGAGGAACGCAGCGAGTATTCGCTGGTTTGATGCCGCAGGCACCGCGCATGCCACACAGATTTGATTAGCTTTAAAGTTGAAAAAAAGGCGCGGGTAAGACAATTTGTGGGCATTTCGATTTGAGGCCAAACGATATGCCGAAAAATGACACAGATGCACAAGGTAGCGTGAGAATACGCGACCGTATAGAGCAAACTTTACTCGATGCGCGGCGCTTGTTTCTCGCCGAAGCCGTTGACGGGCAAAGCGCCGAAAACCTCATCCGCAAACTCTGGTATTTGGAGCTGCAAGCTCCGAAAAAGCCGATTTTGCTGGTGATCAACAGCCCGGGGGGCTCGATCGACGCCGGACTCGCCATTTGGGATCAGATTAAGATGATGACTTCACCTGTCACGACGCTTGTGACGGGACTGGCAGCATCGATGGGGTCTGTGTTGAGTCTTTGCGCAGCTCCGGGCAAGCGACTGGCTACTCCGTATGCGCGCATCATGATTCACCAACCAGCTATTCGCGGCTTCATTCAGGGGCAGGCGACCGATCTGGATATTCAAGCCAAAGAGATCTTGAAGACCAAAAATCAACTCGTCAATCTCTACGTCGAATCGACGGGGAAATCAGCGCAAGAAATCGAAGAGGCGCTTGATCGCGACACTTGGATGGGGGCGCAAGAGGCATTGGAATTTGGGCTTCTCGATCGCATTGTCGGAAGCTTTGGCGAAGTCTAATTCGTGCAGTTTTCCTCAAAAACCCAGGCTCCCTTTTGCAAGTACAGTGGGGCGGGTAATGATTTCATTCTCTTTGAACTCTCGGCGATACCCGAAGAGGTGGATGGGGAGTGGATTCGCTTTGCATGCGATCGCCAGCGAGGAATCGGCGCGGATGGCGTGCTTTTTTGCGGGGAGCTTGGACCCGAAAAGTTTTGGTTGAGAATATTTAACTGCGACGCATCTAAAGCCGCCATGTGCGGCAATGGCTTGAGGTGCGCGGCGCATTACTTAGCCCGCTCGCGCAAATTCGATCCATTAAAGACCATGCAGCTGCACCTCGCTCATTCAGTGCATGAAGCGCATTTGAATCGAGAATGGGTCCCAACTGTGGAGATTCACCTCGCAAGCTGTGAGCAAGCGGTAACTGTGCAAAGCGGGGCGCATACGTTTGCAGGGCATTTGATCGATTCCGGAGTGCCCCATTTCGTCATTGCAGTAGCTGATATTCGACCCGGAGATTGGGATTTGTCGACCATTCCCCTTGCGATTTGGGGTCCTCAGTTACGCCATCATGCGCATTGGGCAAGTGTTGGGTATCCTGAAGGGGTCAACGTCACCTTGGTCAAACCCCAAAAAGACTTTTTAGCCATTCGCACATTTGAGCGGGGAGTTGAAGAGGAAACCCTGGCTTGTGGTACAGGTGCTGCTGCCGCTGCGTGGACAATAGGCCATTTGGTCCGTAAAGAAACATCGTGCACGGTTGTATTTCCCTCGGGGCAGCGCGCCCAAATGCATAGAACCGAGGGCATGGGAAAAAAGCGGCAACTTTGGCAAAGCGGACCCGCTGCCTGCCCATTTGCAGGGGTCACTTTGGCCCCATTTCGCGCCTTAACCCGCGTGGACGCCAGCCAACGACACCTCTTTTCTTGATCGAGGCGTGAGGGCTGTGCTATTTTCCAAGAACGTATCGAAGTATTTCTAGAGTTGTGAACATGACTAAAGCTGGCGCAAAAAAGGCCCCCACATCCAAAAAAGTTGTAGAGGCTTCCTCACATGATCCAACAAATGAGGAGATGGAGCAAACATCCACGTCTTCAGCACCACGAGCGAAAGCGGCGAGTAAAGAC
>CAXTAX010000117.1:0-3438 GCA_964241995.1 uncultured bacterium
CACCTGCGCGTAGTGCGGGGCGTCGACCTATCTGCATTCGAAACTCGTTGGGGAGAGATGCCCTTTACTCGCAAGGAGCTACAACCCTGGCAGGATTTGGGGTGTTTGAAAATTTCGAAAGCACATATGCAGCTAACGTCTTTAGGTGCGCGCCATTACGACGCTGTGGCATCTGATCTGATTTAATCAACGAAGCGAGTGAAGGCCAACGTTTCAAGAGGTTGCCGCGTGAAACCATTGAACACTTGAAATGACTTTGGTAATCGATTGATCCATTTAAAGGTGCATGCTTTGCAAGCGGCATCAAGTCGATCACAGTTTCAAAGTGTGAGGCAATATGCTTTGTATACACAACAAAATGTAGGGAAACATTTAACAGATTATGGTTCAGTTCATCGCACGACACGCCTCTGGGCGAGGAGTCTCTATCGACTCGACATCCCTCGAGCAATACCGATCTCGCTATGAAGCTTCCGCTTGGCTACAAAGGGCACGCGTTTTGCAAAGCGCGGCCTACTGCGCGTTAAGCTTCGGTATCATTTTACTCGGCGCCGCTGTCTCGCCGCGCGCCATGGGTTGCTACACTAGACAGCGTCGATTCGGGCTGTTGAGTCTATCCGGGGGAATATGCATCGCGCTTTTCCAAAAGCTCAAATTTCGAGGGGGCCTTGAGTCTCCCAAAGCGGTTTGCGCTCAAAGTCGCCGTATTTGGACCGAATTTCAACGCGATCCCTTGCAATTTCCTCAGCTTAAACGCATTTGGGGAGAGACCGAAGGGTGGAGGTGCCTTTCTTGGCACACCATAATCAACCCTGGAGAGCTTCGCGAGGAAAGCCTTGAGGAGTATTTATGTCGGTACCGAAATTGCCCAGAGCTTTTGACGCATTTTTTGCGAGGGGAACTGGAGCATCTGGGGTTGTTGCGCTTCGCAGCCAAATACCGTCATTGTGAGGACTTATCCCCTCATATGCCTTTGGAGGAGTTCGAAAAAGCGCAACTTCAACTGGGGTCTACAGATCAGATTCAAGAAATGTTTCGGGCGATGAAAGAGTACGGTGCGGGTCCGTGCTTTTTCTTCCCATTGATCCAAGAGCAAGTGCTCGATCGCTACGCGTATCAGCAGCTAACGAGATTTCGCGCGGTTCCTAGGAGTGCAAGTGCACAAGCACACGGTGATGCCCTCGTCGCGCTTATGTCGAGCTTAGGGGTGCTTTTTGAGTTCGCAGAGGGGCGCGAATTTCTCTTTGGAGCTGAAAGCGCAAGCGATCCAATCGCCGGTGCATTGATCGATTCCCTCGCGGAAAATCCCTACTTATTGATCGATGCGCACTTTACCTCGCAAAGCCTTACCCATTGGATCGATTGGCTGCGTTGGGATCGTCTCTTCACATTTAATGCACTGCAAAAGATTCCCCCGGAGATCTTTTACGTAGCTTTTAGCCCCTTGTTTTGCCCGCGGGATGAACCAGTCGAGCGTTGCGCCCTTCAGCATTTTCAAAGCGCCGCGAAAACAGCTCTTGGAAGTTTTATCGATGATTTTGGAGATTCTCTGGGGTCTTTTAGGGAAACGAGCGAAAACGCCGAGTTTGTGGAGCAAATTCAAGAAACTCTCAACGCCCTTGGAAATTGGCCTGCCGCGCTGGGAATTTCCGTCGATGATGTGCACATCCCTCAAGTGCCATCACCTTCAAGTTCTCCATAGGCCCCCCCCATCATTTCAAGATCGTGAACGTGTTGGGGACGCGTAAAAGATTGGGCCATCTGCTGGTTGTCGCATGCGAGACAAAAAACTCTTTCAAGCGCAGAGTGTTAGGCATTTGCTAAGCGCGGCGATCGCAACGAATTTTTCGCTTTGCGCCAAAAAAACGCGCGTTGCAAAGAAAATTTCAGCGCGCACTTTGTTTATCCCGGAGATTTTATGCCCCCTTCCCACGTTTTATTCGCGTCGCTTGGCATGGTTCTGGCTGCAGCGAGCATCACGTATTTAGCAGCGCTAAAGCTTCGCGACAACACTTTGGCAGATGCCCTTTGGGGCCCTCAGCAAGTGCTCATCGCCGCAACGGTATTGACGCTGAAGGGCCCTCCTTATGGAAAGTTTACTTCTTGGACGCTCGTCGGGATGCTTGTCCTTTGGGCACTTCGCTTAACTGGGTATCTTCTCGCGCGTCGCGGGCCCAATCCCAAAGAGGATAAGCGTTATGCGCAGATGAGACAGCAGTGGGGTCGAGCCGCCCCAATACACAGCTTGTTTAAAATCTTTTACCTACAAGCTCTTTTTGCATTGGTGCTGAGCCTCCCTGTGATGAGCGCACTATCGCGCTCGACGTTTGGCTGGCAGTACGCACAAACTATTGGGCTCTGCATTTGGGGTTGGGGTTTAGTTTGGGAGACGTTGGGTGACTGGCAATTGATGCGCTTTAAGCAAGGGGCTCCGAAAGAGGCGATCATGCGTGAAGGAGTATGGCGCTATTCGCGCCACCCCAACTATACCGGCGAGGTACTCGTTTGGTGGGGCATTTACCTCTTCACCGGATCTTGGGCCATGATCGTCAGTCCGGCTCTCATCACAATTCTCATCGCGCGAGTTTCCGGCGTGCCTTTGGCAGAAAAGCGCTATGAGGGCAATCGCGCATACGAGGAGTACAAGCGTCACACTCCCGCGTTGATTCCGCGCTTTCTCTTGCCCCTTCGCTCGCGTTGACGCGCAAAAAACTGTGAAGAACTTAGAGAGCCAAATGGGATGTCTAGCGGGCAAGTCGTGATGTCCGCGCCTTAACTTGTCTACACCGCCTAAGGGGTCCCTTGAGTCTTGACGGCTTTTTCAGCTATTAAAAGCACCGCGCTTTGCCCTTCGAGGCGAAGGGTTGAGGACGCATGAGGGAGTTCATGACCAAGCTCGTGAAAATCACTAGGGTGCGGATTGGCGGTGTTGATCGAAACCGCCCAATTTCCGCCCCCTTTGGGCGTGCATAAGGTAATATCACAAGGTTGAACGTGGGCGTTAAAGGCGATGAGAAGTTCCCCAAGGGAATGGCGAAGGGTCCAAGCGATGCATCCGTCTTCTTCGTTCCATAAAGGTTGATTGGGTGTTTTTCCATGCCAAACGACGAGTTGATCTGTGAGAAAGTGGGTCGATAGAAAAAAAAACTTTTTCCGAAGGGCAATGAGATGTCGTGTAAAGTGAGGCAATGCGCTCTTTGCGGCTAATCCCCAGTGAAACCAATTCACCTTTGAATCCTGGCACCAGGAATTGTTATTTCCCTCTTTGGTGTGGCCATACTCATCACCACTTAGTAGCATGGGCACCCCTTGAGACATCATGAGGGAGAGGAGAAAATTTTTCATTTGCCTGGCGCGCAAAGCGCACACGATGGGATCATTACTGACCCCCTCTACCCCGCAATTAGCGCTGTTGTTGTTGTTGTTGCCATCTCGATT
>CAXTAX010000118.1:0-3393 GCA_964241995.1 uncultured bacterium
GCGTAAGCGCATGGCCATTAGCCCTACGGGAAGGGCGGCTCTGACGCATTTTCGCGTTTTGGAGCAGCAAGGTACCTTTTGCCTGCTCGAGGCCAATCCCGTCACGGGCAGAACCCACCAAATTCGCGTGCACTTGAAAGCGCTGAGCGCCCCCATTGTGGGCGATGTACTTTACGGGGGGCGAGGGACAGTGGAATCCAAGCGCACTCATTGCCTTTTACATGCATTTCGCCTGGAATTGACACATCCCACCACTGGGAAGATATTGGAATTTCACGCGCCCCTTCCCAACGCTTTTGCCGCTCTTTTGCGTGGCTTGCGCTTTTTCGAGCCTTCGAGGTGGCAAACCCCGGCAATGTTGCCACCAGCTGAAGTGGGGGTTTGCCCTCAAGTCCCTTTTTCGTTTCTATAAAACGCGCCGCATAGCTAGTACACACGCGGGTGCATACCTTTTCAGATGATGGGTTCAGATGGCGGGTTCAGATCGTAGGGGTTTGCACTAAATGAATATAGGGAAGTACGCTCGACATAGCTTGTGTATGCGTACTCTGAAAGGTAAAATTGTTTACAGTTGCAGCAAGGCTTCTAAAATAGGTCATACATGAAGGAATTCGTCGCTTATATCGTGAAAAATTTGGTCGATTGCCGAGATCGAGTCAGTATTCGCGAAACCGAAGGTGCGCAAACTCTTATCATTGAGCTGAGCGTTGAGAAATCGGACATCGGCAAGGTGATCGGAAAAAGGGGGCGAACCATTAGGGCGATTAGAACATTACTCACATCTGTCGCAAGCCGACATGGAGTGCGTGTCAACCTCGAAATCCTCGAAGAGGGACGACCCATCGCCACCGATGCTGAAGACGTGGCTCTTGAGACGCCAGAGAAAGTCGAAGAGCCTGCTTCGCAGGATCATGCGCCCGTAGAAGAGTCCGATCCAGTGGACCATACGCCTCAGACTTACGCCGATGACCCACCCATGCTCGGCGAGTCCGAAGCCGCTGATCAAGCTCCGCTCGAGGATGAGCTAAGCACCGTGCACTGAACGCGCTCGTCGCATAACGCAACTGTAGCTGTATACGAGCCAAGAAGATTGACCTTTTCTACGATTTATCCACAGATTCGGTCAATGCCATCGAGCGGGGTCAACAGCATTTGGTAAGTAGGGCGCAATGCTCACTTTTCGCGAGTTGAGCGATCCAGGTCGAAAATACAAAACGGCTGTCGCTTGCTCACAAGTTTCGATCTTTTTAATGCAAAAATCGGCGCTGGGGAAATACTTTTTAAAGAGCTGTTCTAGGGCGTGGGTTGGATCATTGTTGATTTCTACCTGAAGTTCTTGCTCACGCAATTCCCTCGACTGAGCAATCCCTCCTAGAAACAGCCTTAAATGCTCTTTTCCTTCGTCATTCATCGCGCAATACAACCACAACTGATCCCGGTGCGGTAATTCCTCCGCGCGTTTATCAAGGTAAGTCTCCTCGGCTCCTGAGATGGTACTGCACATGTAAAGGTGCAGGTTTAAGTTTGGGGAATTGGCGCAAATCGATGCTGCGGTGCGCACCCAAATTCCCCGAAGTGTGCATCCGAGTTCTAAAAACGTTCCAATGTTCTGCGGGAGTAATTTGGATTGCCCCACTCGGGCGCAGCTCCCTTGTTCCTTGGTGTCGGCAAACCAGTTTGCATTGACACCTTCCACAGCTTGGCGCATTGCCGTTTCCACGCTCTCTGCGCGATGTTTGTAGACTTGGGAATAGAGGGAATGCGTGTCTGGGTGCTGCAAGATGCGTCTGGCTAAATCGCGCGCGTAGGAGGACGCGCCCTCGTCTAGCTCGTCATCGTCAACGATTTCCACATCCTCTTGACACTGCAGCGATTTCAGGCGATTGAGGAGATGCATTGCGCAGCGCGCGTCTCTTGGAGTCACCTTTTCAAGGAGGTCGGTATCGTCAAAGATCGCGTGCACCATGCATAGGCATTCGGCGATCTCCCGATGCGGATGCACGTACCATGTTGCATTCCCTCTGCCTGCGGTATGCGGGTTTTTTAGAAGTTGGCGCAGGCGGCGCAGAGCACGTGGAGAGGGCGTTTGGGTCCAGCTCGCTAAGGCTCCTTGCCATTGGCTTTCCCATTGCTTTTGAGCGAGTCCCATCGAGCCGTATCGCTCATTGAGGGTTAGGGCCGCTTCGGCTAAGAGCACATTGCAGGATTGCACGTCGGCGACGGTGCAGGTGGGTACAGAAGAGGTCGTGATCTCAGCGCGGTGGTGATCTAAGGTGCTAATCACTTGCAAATAAGGGGGAATTTGTACCTCGGTGCGGTTGCAAAAATCTCGTTGAGAGACGCTTCCAAGGGTCGTCTTTTGCACGTGTTTCTCATCGATGACGCCGAGGGGAATCGCTTTCCCGGCAACCTGTCGATAGATGACCACTAGCTTCTCTTTTTCTTGAAGCTTATGGCGCACCTCCTCGATGCTCGCGCGCGCCGAAATGGCTGCGGGGGGTAGCTCGAGGACTCTTTCTTTGATGCGCACTTGCATATCGAGGCGTTGCAAGGGCTTTGTCGCATCAGCGATAGCAGCTTTGAGCGCCCTCATGACCTCTGGAAGCTTTGTGACATTTGCCGAAACGTCGCCGCGCGGTTGCTCTAGGTGGGTCAAGACCCGCTTAAGGTCTTCGAGAGCGAGCTCGAAGGAGTAAAACGGGTCGAAGCCCTGAGCTCGAGCGGCAGTTTTTAACTGCCCAAGAGTCGTATCCAGTCCTGTCGAGTGCCCGAGGACATTCTGAAGAAATCGCTGTAGCTGCTCTTTGTGATCTGGTGAAGCTAAGAGAATGGGGGGCATTTTTTCGCATGGCAATGCCCAAAGAGCTTGCAAGGACTCCTCAAACGCCACAAGTGTGACTTCGCGCCCGATCCAAGCGATGAGGTGGGTCTGCATTTGGCTTTCCAAGTAATGCAGGCAAGCGCGTAGGGGAGCGATCACTTGGTCGATCGCTTCGCCCTCTTCTGCTCGCCAATCCCCACAATAAAGCCCTTCCTCATCGATTAAGACAATCAATCGCGCGCGTCTCGCCTCCCCCAATTCGGTGATCAGCTGATCGCCATGGGCAAGGGCCATCCCTTCGCGATCGAACAAGTCCAGGGCGTTGAGGGTGAGTTCGGAGCGCGACTTGGCGAGCAAGGCGAAAAACCCCGCACCGAAGAGGCGATCGAAAATCCACCGATCCTGAGCGGCGATCGTGCCGCCTGGAAGGTTCCAACTGTGCAGTTGCTCTCCGACTTTGGCGGCAAAGGCATCGACCCAGCCCCAAAAAGAGGCGACGCAGGTGTCCAAATCGGGTGAGGAGTGGGCGGTGACGATGTGACTGCCCGCAAACGCGTTCCCAAGGCCTATGG
>CAXTAX010000119.1:0-3383 GCA_964241995.1 uncultured bacterium
TCGCTAAGGGGCATTGCGTCGATCTCATTGCCTTAAGGCTCCTCGAACATGGGTTCGACAATTTCCTGATCGATTGGGGTGGAGAGGTGCGGGTACACGGCCAGCCCCCAAGAGGGGGAGCTTGGAAAATTGGCATTTGCGGACCTAGTGATGCCTCAAACATCCCCGGCAAACTCATCGAGATCGTTTGGGCCAAAGACGCAGCATTAGCCACTAGTGGCAACGACAAGCAAAGCTGGACAGTCGATCAACTAAACGGGAGCAAGGTGCAATACTCCCACATTATCGACCCCAAAACCCTACGGGCCCTGCAGATAGGTCCCAGACGCCCATTGACTTGTTGTGTACTCGCAAAAAGCTGCGCGATAGCTGATGCACTTGCGACTACTGGAATGCTTTTCGAAGATATCGAGAGCGCGGGTAAGTGGTTTAGGCAGCTTGCCTCGAATGAGTGCTACTGCGTTTGGATCATAAGTGAGCAGGGCATTGAAAAAGTGGCATTACGCACTTGGCTGCATTAAGCCTTTGAAAAAGGGATCGAACTTTTACTATTCAACGCCTCACTTGGCGATGCTTAGTTTGGTCAAAAGAGCTCATGTTCCACAAATTGCCTTCATCGCCTTTAAGTGTAGTAATGATACGCACGGCGCCAAAACCCGTCATAACCAATATCAAACCTAACGCCCCCCTGCTAAATTCAGGGTGCCGACTTTTGGAACAAGACCACGAGGGCTCGTGGGAATTTGTTGGGCTTACTAAAAACTCCTCAATTAAACCCTTGGCAGCTCGCGCTCAAGGTGAAATGTTCCCGATTCAATGCGCGTGCAATGCATCGGCGCCTTGGCGATTTTTGCCAAACTCGCGCGCTGCAAAGTTGTACACGCGGCGATGGTTTGGCGAGCTGGTAAAAATCCCTGCCAAATGCCCAACTGATGCGCTGCATCGAGGCCGCTTCCGAATTCGTCGATGAGCAATAGGGGAGAGTGACCGAGATCTGTCAATCGCTGCCATTCGGCGATTTTAAACCCAGCAGCGCAGAGCTTAGCCTGCCCGTTACTCGCGTAATGACGCGCCTTTACGTTGTTCCAGTTCACCTCGAAATCATCGCGGTGAGGACCAAAAAGCGTTGTCCCCCATTGCATTTCTTCTGCAACGCGGTCTTCGAGCAAGGCGAAAAGACGCTGCTCTGCGATGTCGCTCGTTAAGAGCGCGTCCTCCTCGCCTCGTCCAATGGCCAATGCCGGGCGATAGCGCAGGGTGATGCGGTCTTTTTTTTCGAGCTTTTGGAAAAATTCCCCCACAAGAGTTTGCAGGGATTCGATGAGCAGGCGCCTTGCATCCACAATGTACCCCCCAGCTTTTGCTAAGACGTAATTGCAGGAGGTGATCTCTTTGGCTTTTTTCGCGCGCAGTAACTGATTGCGCTGTTTGAGCATGCGCAAATAGCGCGCGGTATGGTGGGAGTAAAGGGGATCGCATTGCTGCAGATGCTCGTCGAGAAAGCGACGCCGCCCTGCGGGAGAGCCCTTGATGAGGTCGGTATCTCCCGGAAGCCACAATACAGTGGAAAAAAGCCCCCGCCAGTTCCGTAATACCTGACCGTTGAAATTCGCTACAGGAGTCCCTTTTGCGTTGGAAACCGAAAATCTGTGCTCCACATCGCCATTGTGGAACGCGATCTCGAGCAAAAAGGCATCGGACGCGATGTTTTGCAAATCCTCTAAATGCGCATTGCGAAAAGAAGTGCCCCGACCCAAATATCCAATCGCCTCGAGACAATTGGTCTTGCCAGCGCCATTGTCGCCACTCAGGGCGTTGAGACCCTCTTTGAGGTGAAGGACCTCATCGCCAAAATTTCGCCAACCGCGCAAACGCAGGCGCTCAATCCACATGAACTAGTGCTTTAGTCCTCATTGATGCGCATCGGCATGAGTACGAAAAGCGCATTGGAGGAATCGCGCACCGCTCCGGGATTATAGCGATCGTTGAGGAGAAGTGTGATGGTCTCATCGACTGAATGGCGAAGGATATCGATAAAGAAATGGGGGTTGAAGGCGATATCGAATCTCGGTCCTTGGTAATCGACGGGCATACCGGCTTTTCCTTCCCCAATCTCGGGGTTGTTCGCCGAAAGTGTTAGCTCCCCGTCGCTGAAGGAAAACCGCACAGATTGCGCGTTTTCCGACGTAAAGAGAGCCACTTGGCGCAAAAGCGCGATCAATTCCTCGCGGTGCAGAGTGATCTGCATCTCGCTTTTTTGGGGAATCACCCTTTGATAGTCGGGATATTCACCGGCTAAAAGCTTGCTCACCAGTGTGACATCCCCCGTTTCTAGGCTTACCCGCTCAGACATTAGAGATAGGATGGCCTCCTCATCGCTATCGCGCAAGATGCGCGACATCTCATCGATTGCTTTGAGCGGAATCACATAGCGCCCACTGGTTTTATTGTTTTCCAAGACTTGAAACAGCTCTGCCCTGGCAAGCCTGCGGCCGTCGGTTCCCACCGCGGTGATGCTGCCCTCCGCTAACTGCAGCAAAATGCCGGTGAGCGCAAAGCGCGTTTCCTCACGCGAGACGGCAAACGCGGTCTTGAAAAAGAGTTCGCGCAATTGACCTTGGGCGATTTTAATCTGCGTGGCGCCGGCAAATCCAGGAAGTTGCGGAAATTCAGATCGGCTCAATCCGTGCAGGCGAAAATGGGAATGCCCCGCTCGAATTTCAGCAATTTCCCCTGTTTGCAGGGTCATTTCGATTTGTGGCGCTGAGATCTCGCGTATGAGCTGAAAGAACCTTTTGGCGGGAAGTGTAGTCGCCCCGCTTTTGAGTACTTTCGCAGGAACAAAACAACGCATTCCGACGGTCAAATCGGTGGCGGTGAAAATCAGTTCATCTTTGGCCGCCTCGAGAAGAAAATTCGCCAATAAAGGTAGCGCTGGGCGCGCGGCGACCACGTTCTGCAGCTGCGCGATCACATCGGCTAGGTCCTGTTTGGCCACGACAAATTTCATAGTCTCTCTCGCATCCTCATGTTCATTTCGCAATCAGCGCGCCCGAGTTTTGAGCGCTCGCTGCATATCACGTGTATCCTCTTGCTCGCGCACTGCTCTGCGCTTGTCGAATTTCTTTTTGCCCACAGCGAGCGCAAGACGCACCTTGGCCAAACCACGCACCAGATAAATGCCCAAAGGGATGAGTGTAGATCCCTTGAGCTGTACCTTTGAGCGAATTTGCTCAATTTCGCTACGGTGCAAGAGGAGTTTGCGCCCTCTTGTCTCATCGTGGTTGTGGATGTTACCAAACCGGTAGTGGGCGATGTGCATCTGACGAAGCCAAACTTGTCCCCCTTCAACGGTGGCGAAGGCCTCTTGCAAGCTCCCACCG
>CAXTAX010000120.1:0-3381 GCA_964241995.1 uncultured bacterium
GTTCAATCCCCGTGATGAACAGCTGAATCATTCTGGCCCGGTAATTTCCTCGATGAATCGTGCAATTTCCGCGCAGATCCACATCACGCCGAGCGCATCGACTGAGCAAATGATGCTCTGAACTCACTCACCACCAGGCATGCATGTCTTCACTTGCGCCATTTGGCAGACTTCGGTCGTTTTTTTGGCCCATCTACGCCCACGAGTTCAGAAAGCTCGGGCCGATGCTCCTCATCTCGTTTCTTTTTTCCTTCAACTACAACATCCTCAAGTCGACCAAAGATGCGATCATCGTCACCAGCTCGACGCACGGAGTAGAGGCAATTCCCTTCATCAAAATGGGGATCATCCTCCCCCTTTCGGTGCTCTTCGTCTATTGGTTTTCCAAGCTGTCCAATCGCTTTGACCGCGAAAAGCGGCTCTACGCGATTGCGTCGATCTTTTTGATTTACTTTGCCGTCTTCGCGCTCTTCCTCTTTCCCTGGCGAGAGCAGTTATATTTGGAGCGAGTGGCCGGTTTTCTCCAAAGTCGTTTGCAGCGGGGGCACGAGGGACTCATTCAGACCATCTACTACTGGCCGTTTTCGACGTTCTATGCCATGTCGGAACTTTGGGGAGCCATCGTCCTCAACGTGGGATTTTGGAGTTTTGTCAACGACGTCACCCGCGTCGATGAAGCCAAGCGGTTTTATCCAGTGATGGGCATTTGCCTCAACATCTCAGGGATCGTCGCAGGCTTAGTCGGCAACCTCTTCATCCATCTCCCCCAGCGCCTGGACTATTGGGCGCATTTGACGCACTGGGACAAATCGTTCGCCCTGATCATGGGCTCGGTTCTGCTCTCTGGCGTATCGGCACTTTTGGTCTTTCGCCACCTCAACAAACTCATCGCGGAGGAGGGTGAACTGCCGCTGCCCGAACCCCCACCCACTAAAGCAGTACGCGTCAAGACGAGCTTTACCGAGGATTTTCGCCTCCTGCTCCGCTCGCCCTATATCCTCTCAATGGCGACGACGATCTTCGCTTTTGGATTTGTCATCGGCTCCACAGAGCTACTTTGGAAAGATCATGTGCGCGCCATGTACGCTACAACAGCCTCCTACTATCGCCTGTCCAACCACTTCAACATCATGACGGGACTTCTGGCAACGCCTATGGCGATGGTGTCGGGGTGGTTTATTCGCCGCATGGGCTGGACCATTTCCGCCATGCTCCCCCCCATCTTATTCGGAGTGACGAGCCTGGGATTTTTTGGATATCTCCTCTTTCCCGGTCCATTTGGCCAATTCAGTACCTTGGTTGGCTCGAACCCCGCCGCCTTGGCATTTTTCTTCGGCGCATCCCTCACCGTGCTCAGCCGCACGATCAAATACACCCTCTTCGATGCGACCAAAGAATTGGCCTTCATCCCCCTCGATCGAAGGACCAGGCTCCAGGGAAAAGCCGCAATCGATGGCATCGGCTCGCGCTTGGGTAAAATCGGCGCCTCAGTGCTCTACGCCTCATTACTCTCTTTGCTCAATCAAAACACGATCGGCGTCCTGGGCATCAAAGTCTGCACGCCTTATATGCTAGTGGCCTGTTTTTGCTCGCTTGTGATGTGGGCAATTGCCGTGCTTTACCTGGGTGGAGAGTTTCAAAAATTGACGCATAAAGATCAGCCCGATAAGAGCCGTTGAGCTCAAAAACCGAAAGGGCCCACAATAAATGAGCGGATCGAGTACAAAGACCCAAAAGTCTTGAATTTGCCCCGCGCCATGATTCGAAAAATTGCGCTCATTCTCGTTTGTTGCCCGCTCATCCTAGGAGGGTTCTACCTGGGGTGTGCGCGGGGAGACCGCGCCACTCAGACCCTCAGGGCGTATCGCCGTGGGCGTTTGGACCTCGCAGAGAAACTTCTGGAGGAAACTAAGGGTCTCAGCAGAGCCCAGGTCTGCCTATTTGAGGGGTATTTGAGTAGGGCCCGAGGCAACCTGGGGCAATCTGACCAGGTGCTCGAACAGGGTTTGACTCTGTGCGAAGACCCTAACGAGCCCGCTAGTGAGCAGGCTCTTGCCACTGAGCTCGCACTCAACGCCCTGTACAACGCCTACTTGCAGCGCGATTGGACCTCTCTCAACGCGCACCTTCAGCGCGCAGTGCACTTCAAGGTGCCCTCCAAAGATTTGGCGCTCTTTAAGGCCATCTTGGCCCAGCAAGAGCGCGACCACGAAAGAGCTTTGGCGCTTTTTTCCTCAGCCATGCCCCTGCACTTTTCCTCGCCCTGGATGGCGGTGACGTTTCCCACAACCTTCACGCCCGCTTGGATCGAGATCTTTCAAGCGCGCAGCACCCTCGCTTTGGGCAAGACGGTGCGCACAAGGCAGCTTTTAGCGAGTATTGCCGCCAAAGGCTTGACGGCCGCCGAAGGGGGTGAGCGCGCCCTCCTCATCGCCATGAGCTACCTCCAAGAGGGGCAGGGGCAGCCCGCAGAACTGGCCCACGCCTACTACACACTTTGCGATGCCTACTTGCAAAGCGATGAGACTCGCGATGAACAAAGCGGCGCCCTCGAGGAAATTTTTCGCGCCTGCCAAGCATGCTTGCAAAGGGGCGATCTCGAGGTGTGTGCAGCGCTCATCGAACGCCTCGAGGACTGGAACGCGAAGAAGGGGCTGACGCAGCTAGCCTCCTCCCTCATCGAGAAGTGGGGGGACTTTGCTCGGGCGCCAGACCCCACCACCATCCAATCCTTTGCAGCGCTCCCTCAGTCTTTTAGACTTGTGTTGGACGATCAAATCGCGCAAAATTTTGAAGGAAAAATTACAGGAGGGGGCGCAGAGGACCTTTTGGCATCCTACCAAAATGCTCTGCCCCTCATCGCAAAGCCCGATGTCTTTAGTGCCCGTATCGCAAAAGATCTGCACACAGATCTCGCGCGCCGCCTGGAAGCGCTCCAGGCTTCGCCCTATCCCCTTGGGGATTTGGCGATTATAGAAGCGCGCCTGCACTTTCTCGAGTCTGTCCTGCCCCCAAGTTTACAAAGCGCGCAGACGCGCGCGGATTTGAGCATCGACCTCTGCGCCTCTATCGCCCGAAGCGATGCAGAGGACGCCAAGACGCTAAGCGCATATCTAGTCCATCTGCTTGGGGCCTTGGCACCAGAGCGCGCTATTGCGCGTGAAGCCCTGCAAACTTGGATCGGCGGCGATTTTGCCAAATCCCTTGGCAGAAGCGATTTTGACCGCATGACGCGCCTTTGCGATGTGTCTAGCGCGCTCGATCTCGGTGCCATTCCCCCCTTCACGCGCGAGCAGGTGAGCAGCGCCTTGGGGGATGCAGAATACTCCCTTAAAATTGGGCAAGTCGATGAAGCGCTGACTCGCCTGCGCTGGATCCTTA
>CAXTAX010000121.1:0-3369 GCA_964241995.1 uncultured bacterium
GCGCATCAAGTGCGTTTACGGCGACTCGATCGCCGCTTTGGCATCATCCTGCCATTGCCGCCATCACTGGAATTGACCATTGCTCTGGAAAGGGGAAAGGCCTATCACTTGGACCGCTTGCGGGGATGAGATAGTTTGTTGGCATAGGAGAGGCAATGGCGAAACCCTTACAGGATACATCTAATGAACTGAGTGTGGGGATGCGCAGCCACTGGGAGCGCTTGCAAAGCGGTCGCCATGCGTCTCCCCACGAAGTACTTGGACTGCAAAAGCTTGAGGGGGGACAGCGCGTCGTGCGCCTTTGGCGCCCTAGAGCTCGAGATGGCGAGATTCACGCCCACATTCAAGAGGGAGTGCATTCTCTTAAGCCCTTGGCGCCCGGCCTATTTCAGCTCGACGTCGCCGGGGGTACTCAGCCTCTGGATTATCAGATCTATCTTTGGAATGGGCTGCGCGTCCACGACCCCTATTCCTTTTCGCCGACGTTTTCGGATCTCGATCGCTACCTGTTCAATCGGGGCACGCACTACGAGATCTACGAAAAGATGGGCGCGCGTCACATCTTACATGAAGGTGTTTGGGGAGTGTCCTTCACCCTTTGGGCGCCCAATGCACAGTGTGTAGCCCTTGTCGCCGACTTCAATTTTTGGGATGGTTTGGCGCTTCCCATGCGCAGGCTGAGCGATTCCGGAGTTTGGGAGCTGTTTGTGCCCGGCATCGAGTGCGGCGAGCGCTATAAGTTCGAGATCATCACTGAGTCTGGCGAACTGAAGATCAAGGCCGACCCCTACGGCTTACGCGCTCAGTTGCGGCCAGACACCGCGTCAGTGGTTGCGCAGATCGATGTCGAAAGCTGGCACGATGATGTTTGGATGAGCGAGAGAGCGCGCGACGGCCCCTCCGGTCCGATGTCGATGTACGAGGTGCATTTAGGGTCGTGGCGGCGCGCAGAAGATGGTCAGCCACTCAACTATCGCCAAATTGCCCCTACACTTGCTGAATACGTCAGCGACTTGGGATTCACGCACATCGAATTGATGCCAATTACCGAATACCCCCTAGATGAATCGTGGGGATATCAAGTCGGAGGGTACTTCGCGGCGACAAGCCGCTACGGAACGCTGGAGGACTTTCAGTACTTCATCAATCACATGCACGAGCGGGGCATTGGCATCATCCTCGATTGGGTCCCTGGGCACTTTGTGGCTGATGAGTTTGGCTTGTCGCACTTTGATGGTACGGCGCTCTACGAACACGATGATGAGCGGCGGCAAACGCATCCCCATTGGGGGACGCGCATCTTCAACCACGGGCGCTGTGAAGTCGCGAACTTCCTCATCGCGAGCGCCCTCTTTTGGGTGAAGAACTGGCATATCGATGGCTTGCGCGTGGATGCCGTAGCATCCATGCTCTATTTGGACTATGGTCGAGAGGATAAGGAGTGGATTCCCAATCTTCACGGCGGGCGCGAAAATCTCGAAGCCGTTGAATTCCTCAAGCATCTGAATGCAATCGTGCGCGAAAAGGCCCCAGGTGTGCAGATGATCGCCGAGGAGTCGACCTCTTGGATGGGGGTGACCGCGCCCTTAGAGCAAGGGGGTCTTGGCTTTGATCTCAAATGGAACATGGGGTGGATGAATGATACGCTTCGCTATTTCGCTAGAGATTGCCTATTTCGGGGCTACCATCAAGGGGAATTGACGTTTGGGCTTCTCTACGCCTTTTCAGAGCGCTTTGCGCTTGTGCTTTCCCACGACGAAGTCGTGCACGGGAAGGGGAGTTTACTCGGCAAAATGCCGGGCAATCTGTGGCAGAAATTTGCCAATTTGCGCTTGCTCTACACCTTTATGCTCTGCCAGCCGGGCAAAAACCTCCTCTTTATGGGAGGAGAATGGGGGGTTTGGCAGGAATGGCAATGCACGCATTCGCTCGATTGGTCGCTGCTCGAGCATCCATTGCATCGCGGCATGCAATCGCTTGTGCGCGCAGCAAATCATCTATATTTAAAGACTCCGTGCCTTTGGCAGCGCGACCATGACCCTTCTGGATTTGCGTGGATCGATTTCAGCGACATTTTCAATTGCATCATCAGCTATTACCGAGTTGGCAATGCGCAACGCGTGGTCTGCGTACACAACTTCACTCCGAATTCCTATCCCGAATACCGCATTAGCGTTTCCGGCGCGAAAACCTTGCGCGAGATTTTTTACTCAGATGCACCTGAATTTGGGGGGTCGGGTCAAGGCAACCAAGGCCGAACGCTCGCGCCCGAATCGGGCGATACCTTCTGCCTCGTCATGCCTCCCTTGGCAACCTCGATCTTCGCGGTAGATGACTGATTTCATAAACTTAAGAGGTGCGCGATGAGCGACTACGAGACTTACGGCGAGTTGCGCGCGCAGATACATCGACACAATACTTTGTATTTTGAGCGTAATGCTCCCGAGATCGACGATGCAACCTACGATCGCTTGTTGGCGCGCCTTCGCGATTTGGAAAGGGAACATCCCGAGTGGGTGGACTCGAAATCGCCGACGCAGCGCGTTGGTGAGCAGACCTCTAAAGGGTTTGTGCAGGTGCCTCACCGCGCACTCATGCTCTCGTTTGATAAGATCTTCTCAAAGGTCGAGCTCGAGGCCTTCGATAAGCGTCTGCACAAGGATTTGGGCGCCCCGATTTCCTACAGCGTCGAAGCAAAACTCGATGGCTGCGCAATCACAGTTTGGTACCGAAATGGTTCTCTGGAGCGAGGACTCACAAGAGGGAATGGGGAATTTGGCGATGATGTGACGCGCAACATTGCGACGATTGCCGCTTTGCCACAAAGGTTGCGCGGGAGTAATCCGCCCGCCTTTTTGGAGGTGCGCGGCGAGGTTTTTTTGACAAAGCTGCAGTTTTCTCGCATCAATCAGGAGCGGCACCGCAAAGGGCAATCGCTTTTTGCGAACGCCAGAAACTTGACCAGCGGCACCTTGAAGATGCTCGATCCCCAAATCGTCGCCAAGCGCGGGCTTTCCCTTGTCTTTTACGCAGTCGCAGAGGACACCTCGCGCACGGTGCAGACCTACTCACAAGGTCGGGAAGCGATGAGAAGCTGGGGCCTTCCGGTTTTAAATAGCGCGCACTTGGCAATCGGCATCGATCAAGTCTGGAGCGTCGTCGAAGACTTTAAAGACAAGCGGGCTCAGCTTGACTTCGAAATTGATGGGGCGGTCGTCAAGGTAGACCACCTCCATTCTGGTCAGGATTTGGGGTACACCGGCCAATACTATCGCTGGGGCATTGCGTATAAGTTCAGAGCGGAAAGCGCCCTCACGCGGATTCGGGCCATTGTTTTACAAGTGGGGGGTACGGGCCTTGTAACTCCCG
>CAXTAX010000122.1:0-3358 GCA_964241995.1 uncultured bacterium
TTTTCGATAGGGTTCTATGCGCTGCTTACTCTGACAAATGGTGTTCGAAGTATACCTACGAGGCCATTGGAAAGTACTCTTTTCACTAGCGCCTATAAAGCATGCATACGCTGGAAAGTAACCGTTCGCCAACTGCACCGAGATAGACTCCTGTTTATCGATTCTTATTCCATCCGGCAACTCGATGCAACCGATTTGAAAGGCGCATGCTCAAATTTGATGCTTCAGCCCACCTTGCATTTGAAAAGTCCATAATCCCCGCTTTGCTCTTTCAAAGGCCTCACTGACACCTTTAAGCATAGACCTGCTTCAAAGTGGGAAGCGCCGTCGACAACCCTTCTATCAAGCCTTTGTGCAATCGGCAGCCCCGAAGATCGAGCTGCCTGAGTCTCGACAACATGCGCAACGTATGAAAAATCTCATTGGTGACTCGGCAGCGATTTAAATCGAGTTGGGTCAGGTGCACTAGGGGATATAATTGTTGAATGCCCTTAGATTGCACGCCGGTTTGTCGAAGTTGTAGAGCGCGCAGGGAAGTGAGTGGCTTCAAAAACTGCATGGCCGAACACTCCACGTGCAAGCAATGACTTAAACTCAAACTCGTCAGGCTTGTTAAGGCTGTCATTTTGCTCAATCCCACATGCGAGCATTTGCTTCCAGTGAGGTTGAGGTGCTCTAGTGCTGTGAGGGTAAAGAGCACTTCGAAGGCTCGATCGCCGATGTACTGCGAGCGAGCGATGTTGAGATGCACCAATTTATCGAGTTTTCGCAGATGTTCGAGGTCTTCTTCAACCACCAAACTCTCAGCGAGATTGAGATGAATGAGCTCTTTCGAAAGCCGTAAATTCTTCAGGTTTACGCGCCGAGCGGGTAAGCGAGAAAAATTCAGAAAGCGCGCCTTCGCGAACGCCCCTAAAACAAAGTGCGCACTATCGCCTTGCCGATAACAATTCGCCGCGTTCCAATGCGTCAGCTGCGCCATGTGACTCATGGCCAAAAAAGCTTCTTTTTCGAGTTTGCAATCCTGCGTATTGAGGTGGTACAGACACTTCAGAGCGGTTAAGGTGATAAACTCCTTACTCTCGAGTAAATCGCACTTGCGCAAATTGAGCTGCACCAGTCCCACAAAATTCGTCAGCGGGGATAGGCGCGTGATCCGACAGCGATCAAGCCTCAGAATCTGCAGCTGAGTCAAGGAAGACAAAGCGCTCATTGCGCGAGATGTGCACTGCATATTCCCGCTCAAATCGAGCATCGTAAGTTTTGTGCAATGGCTCAAATGGGAAATCGAATGATCGGAGAAACGGCTAAATCTGGCGCTTAGGGATTTCAGAGAGGTCAACAATCCCAATGCACTCTCCTCGCGATTGCTTAAGCCAACGCGCATTGCATCGATGGCCAGATCCTCCAAGTTTGATAAGGGGGCGAGAGCTGAAAGTGCAGAAGGAGGAAATCTAGGGCATTGGCTTAGATTTAATCGCTTCAAAGCGACCATGGAACTAAGCGCCCTAACTCCCCAACGCGTCACGTCGCAACCCCGAAAATTGACCGCTTGCAATGAGGTCGATGTAGCGAGAAAAAAAAGCGCTCGGTCGGTTACTTGTGCACAGTTTTCCAAATTCAAACTCTCCAATCGAGAGCAGGTGCGCAAGTAACCTACACCTTCATCGGTGACCTGCGCGTTGCGAGAGAGGTTCAAATGGCGCAATTTCGATATATATTGCGCTCCCCACAACACTTCATCAACGGTAATGCAGCATCGCCTGATCTCGCATTGCACCAAGGAATTCACCGCATGATAGACCCAATGAAAACTGAAAGGGCAACCAACGAGCGGGTAGGACCTCACACACTCAATGTATGTCTGGTCAACTTCCACATAGGGGGCATTTGATCGATCCCCTTGAAGCTTGGTTCGCCAATAGGCCTCATCGGTTAGCGTCAAGCTATGGACGTCTGGAAACGCGTTAGCGATCACAAACCCACGGACGATTCGCCTTGGGCGCAATGAGGTCAAGTTTCTGGAGATGATGGCGCTCCACTGACGACATACCAAACGCAAAACGGGGGCTGAAGGATACGCCTTGAGCGGGTAGCTCTCAAAGATTTTCGCGAGGAGCTCGTCTGGGATATTGGACCATTGATGCGTTGGGTGAGGGGGAATGCGTGCATCTGCCCAAATTGCAGAATGCTCTTTTGGTCTTGTGCGGCTTAGCGCCGAGCTATGGGGCATTTATGTGTTCACTTGCCTAAAATGGATGACTGGATTCGCCTTTAGGGCTGCTTCTGGGCATCGACCGCCGATGCTGATCAAAGTCGAGAATTGAAGCTTGGCAATAGTAGGTTGAAGGACATTTCGTCAAGGTGGTGGCGAGGGCGCTCTTTCCGCTCCGCGTTGAGCTCTTGAAGTTTTGGGCATTCTACATAGCAAAAACCCTTCACATATTGCTTCCTTGGCTCTCATGTAGTTCCTCGGCTTGAACCCCCCGACGACGGGTGCGCGACTACCCGCAAAAGGGCGAACTCTGCTAACTTCCCATCTTTCTTCTCAACTCAACGCAAAAAGTGTTCAACCTCTATGGATCGAAAGGGTCTGATTTTTATCTCGTGCTTCAGCGCAATGCTCTTCCTCGTCAACTTCGTCTTCGATCGACCATCTCCTCAACTCCTTAGACCAAGCGATCCACCCCCTGCGTCCGCAGTTCAATCAAATGATGAGAGCGCTCCCTTAAAAAAAAATCGCGGGTCCAACGATTTGCCCATGGCAAAACGTCCCGCGACCCTCGAGTCTTCTTTGGTGGATAAAACTGAAAAAGAACAACGCATCGCGCTCGAAAATGATTCCCTACAACTCGTCCTCTCCCTACGAGGGGGAAATATTCGCGAAATCAATCTTCCACTCAAATCGAGTGCGCACCCCAATAGCGTCATTCAAGCGACTGAATTCGACCATCTTTTAGCGCAGCAGAGCGCAAAAAACGCGCAATTCCCGCTGCCTCCGACCGCGGGAAGCGTCATGGTCAGCGACGAGGCGGGAACAATTGGTCCCCTAAAGCCCCATCAAGGGGGGTACTATCCGCTCCTTCGACGCGTGGCAGAAGGGCAAAACTCTCTTTCCCTTGAAGAGGGACAGGTGTCGCTTGGAGCCTGCAGCATTGTCGATGGCGATGGCAAACTCGCGGCCACAGATTACCGCTTAGTGCATTTGAGCCGAGACCGAGCGGTTGTGCAAGCGCGCAATGAACTGCGCCGAATCACCAAAACCTACGCACTGTCCCAAAGCCCCAACGCTGCACCCTACTGCTTTGAAGTGCACGTGAAACTAGAGGGTGCAGTTTCTGATTTGTGGTTGACCTCG
>CAXTAX010000123.1:0-726 GCA_964241995.1 uncultured bacterium
GTTTCAATACGAGAGACTTGTACATTGCCGTGTGGATCTCGATCCATGAGCAGCAGATGTACGAGAGGGGAGGGTAAAGTGGGGATGAGGGTTGCAGATGCGGGGGACAGCTGGGTAATAATTTCGGTGATTTGAGGGCGGCTAGTTTTGCTTAGTATCTCGTTGAGCTCTGCGAGCAACACTCGCACCTCTGGAATGAACTCGATGAGCCCTTCCGGAATGAGGAAAACTCCGTAAGATTTTTCCGCGCCTGCGCGCTTTTCAATGATGCGGCAAAGAGTATTGACAATTTGGGCCAAAGTTTCTTGTTTTTCCAGGACCTCTTCGCCGATGATAGCGTGCGTTGGCTGGGTTTGCAGGGCGCATTCGAGTGTGATGTGCGAGGCGCTTCTACCCATGAGGCGAATGAAATGGTAGTACTTGCCCGCTGACTGCGCGTCTCTGGCGATATTGCCGATGAGTTCACTGTAGAGCTTGCAAGCTGTGTCATGTCCAAACGAAATTTCGCAACTACTTCCTTTTAGGTCGCCATCGATTGTTTTAGGAACCCCGACGACTTGCGTCGGGCATTGCTCATCTTGAAAGTATTTGGCTAGAAAGGCTGCATTGGTGTTTGAATCATCGCCCCCGATGACGACGAGACCGTCTAGCTGGAGGGTTTTGCAGGTCTCGAGAGCCTTGGCAAATTGCTCAGGGGTTTCGATCTTCATCCTGCCGGAGCCGATC
>CAXTAX010000123.1:736-3354 GCA_964241995.1 uncultured bacterium
GTCAAATCCCCCCTGATTGAGGTATTCAGAGACGTATTGAGGATCGAGTTCGCGCGTAAGGTTAGAGAGTATTCCGCTGGGGCCTTTTAAAAATCCCCATAGAGAGCTTTGAGGATTGAGTGCGTGCAGACCGCGGAGCAAGCCCGCGATGACGTTGTGGCCACCTGGAGCTTGCCCTCCCGAAAAAACGACCCCTACCTTAAGGGGGCGAGGAGTGGGCGCAGAGCGTGTAGAGTTTGAAGCAAAGTGGACCGAATCTGGTGAAGAGGTGATGGCGAATTGGTCCGCAATAGCGGGGTCCAGAGGCAACTTTGCACCTGAGGGCTGCGGTTGAAGGGTTAGGGGATTTTGAAGCAGATCGGGCAACTGAGGCTGGTTGCATTTGCGAGCTAGCTCTAAGGGGGTTTGCGTCGAGTTCATTGGGGATTCCTCACGAGAAAATGACTATCTGTTAGCCCCAAATCATTGACTCGAAATGAGGATCGATAGAGGGGTATGCGATTTTCTCAACAGATAGCGCAATTTGGGGAATTCGCCAATTGCTTCCATGGCGTCCTCTACAGAAAACGACTTTTAAGAAAGTAGAAAGTTACACCGAGATAACGGGCGAGAAGTCGTTATAAAGTGCACTGATGAAAGAGGTGTAGAGGGTTAGCGGTAGTCGGACTCGAACCAACGACACGCGGATTATGATTCCGCTGCTCTAACCAACTGAGCTATACCGCCCAAGACTGCCCAAGAAAAGGGAAATTGGCGGGGGAAGGATTCGAACCTTCGACCTTTGGGTTATGAGCCCAACGAGCTAACCCCTGCTCCACCCCGCGACGATTGAAATATCCTAGCACTTCGGCGCAATTTCGATCAAAAAACGGTGCTATTCGAGCCTATAGAGCTAAGTGAAGCTGGGTGGTTGTTAAATTCTCAAGTGCAGTAGTCTGCTCGCGTGTGATGGGGACTTGCCGTTCGCGGTCAGTTGCCTAGGGCGTTTTTTTCTCCCCCGTCACAAAATTCGCCAATTTCCCGCTACTTTGGACACTTTATGCGCCGATCTCTCAGTTATTGCGATCCCAACACCTGTCACGCAGGCTCAGAGGGAATTTGGACCTTCAACTTTGCTCCCGCCACCGCTCTGGCTAAAGGAGCGCGTTTGCGGTTCGATCTCCTGAGCTTTGGACGTCAAATCGACTGGCAAATTCCACAAGTCAACATGGAAAAACCCAATGCGATTTTCGCGATCTTGCCCAACGGTCAGCGCTTGAGCGCCAAGCAGGTGCGCGCTGCTCCGAGCGGGCAATTTGAATTCATCTTACCTTCCGAAGTCAAAGCCGCCCAGTTGGTCAAAATCTGTTTAGGTCGACAGGGCAAAGCTGCCACCTCGCAGGTGGGAACAAGTCGCGCGCAGACCTATACGCAAAGAAGACGCCCCTTTCATCTTCTGGTCGATCCCAAGGGTTCTGGGCATTTTGAAGAGCCCGAGAGCTTCAACATGGACGTACGGGGCAACCTTTTAGAGGAGATCAAAATTGTCACTCCTTCGTTTGTCAGCCGCAACAAGCGCTTTAATGTGACCGTTCGCTTTGAAGATGCACACGGAAACTTGACGAGTTACACGCGCGAATCGACCCTTTTAGAGCTCACCTATGAGCAACTGCGCGAAAATTTGAAATGGCAGCTTTTTGTTTCTGAAACGGGGTTTGTCACTTTGCCGAACCTCTATTTCAACGAAGCGGGAATTTATCGCATTCGTCTGCGAAACACCGTAACTCAACAACTTTACTACAGTTCGCCGATCAAATGTTTTGCCGAAGAGACCGCACCACTGTTTTGGGGTGTGCTGCGCGGGGAATCTGAGCGGGTCGATTCGAGCGAAAATATCGAATCATGTCTTCGATACTTTCGCGACGATGCGACCATGAATTTTTACGCTACCTCCAATGTGGAAAATGCTGAAGACACTCCAGATGATTTGTGGAAGCGCATTGGGCAAATGGTTGCCGATTTTAACGAAGAGGATCGATTTTCGACCCTGCTCGGATTCACCTGGAAAGGCGAGGTCAAAAAAGAGGGCTTACGCCAGTTGATCTACTCCAAGGATCAAAGGCCCATTTTGCGGGCGAAAGACGCCAAATCCAACAACCTGAAAAAGCTCTACAAGGGATTATCCCCCAAGGATTTGCTTTCGATTCCCTGCTTTACAATGGGAAAAACGACGTGCTTTGATTTTGGAGACTTTGTCCCTGAGGTGGAACGTGTCGTCGAGATTTACTGCGCATGGGGAAGTTCTGAATGCCCGGAGGCTGAGGGAAATCCATTTCCTATTAAAAAAGCTAAAAGCGGTGAGGACATTTGCCTGCAAGGATCGATTCGCGCTGCGCTTAACAAGGGACATCGCTTCGGATTTGTTGCAGGCGGTCTAGATGATCGGGGGGTATTTGAGAACTTTTATTCTGGCGATCACCAGCAATACACTCCCGGCATGACTGCGATCATCGCAAAAACCCATTCTAGGGAGTCCCTTCTCGAAGCTCTTTGGAACCGTTCGTGTTACGCAACGACTGGCGAGCGCATATTGTTGGGCTTTTATCTCGCTGGTAACCCGATGGGGCGTGAGCTGAGCA
>CAXTAX010000124.1:0-3353 GCA_964241995.1 uncultured bacterium
GAAGAGATTGTGGGAGACATCCAAGATGAGTACGATGAGGGCAGCCCTTTTTTCTCCCCTCAGTCTGATGGGTCCTACCTGCTCGATGCGCGCACAAGCATCCTCGACGTGGAAGAGCACCTTGGAATCAAAGTGCCTCAACACAAAGACTACGACAGCTTAAGTGGATATGCGTTTCATCGCGCGGGGAAAATTCCCGAATCCGGATTCTCTATTCACCACGACGATTTCGATTTAGAGGGCGTCTCAAGCAGCGAAAGACGCGTAGAAAAAGTGCGTATTAGCCCAACGGCCAATTTTGAAATTCCCCCAGCGAATTAAAAGACTATGCACAATTTCTTGACCTCGACCCCAGCCCTTTTTTGGCTTTTGGCGGTCATGAACTTTATCATCGGCTTTCTCGCTCATAAGACGCTCAATGTCATGCGCTTGGGCAAAGTGCGCGACCAAGGTGAAAAGCTCATTTGCGAAGCCAAAGAGGGCATCGAGAGCCTCAAAGGACAATTTCAACGTGAAACGCAGCGCATCGAGCAAGAGCGCAGGCGCGAGCTAGATCGCAACACCACCCAGGAATTGCGTAGAGTGCGCCGTGAAGAAGACCGCCTCAAACACCTCGCGCAACAACTAGAAGTGCAACGCCTGGACTTCGAG
This sequence comes from uncultured bacterium, assembly GCA_964241995.1. Lineage (GTDB taxonomy): Bacteria > Chlamydiota > Chlamydiia > Chlamydiales > Parilichlamydiaceae > CAXTAX01. The sequence continues at coordinate 652 of CAXTAX010000124.1, forward strand.
CGTAAAGAGAGCCACTTCGAAGAGAAAGAGACAGAGCTCAAAATTCGGCGCAAGACCCTTTCGAAAGAGCGGGAGCGCACCGAAGCGATTCGTCTCGAACTCATCGGAAAACTTGAAAAAGTGTCGCAAAAATCTCGACAGACCGCTGAGCAAGAGCTCATCGAAATGACGCGCGTACAATTACAAGGGGAGATCGATCAACTCACTTTAAAGTTTCACACGCAAGCCACTCAAGAAGCCGAGGTCGAATCTGCCAAGATCATCGCTTGTGCGATCGACCGCTTGGCAATCGTGCAGTCCTCTCCCCTGTTAGCCTTCAACGTGCAGCTCCCTAACGAAGACATCAAGGGGCGCATTATTGGTCGAGATGGACGCAATATCAAATACCTTGAGCACATCTGCGGCGTGAGCTTTACTCTCGATGAGAACAATTCCATCACGGTCTCCACTTTCGACCATATGCGCAGGCACATCGCCAAGATCGTGCTAGAAAGGCTCATCGCAGACGGACGAATTCACCCCGCAAAAATCGACGAAGCCCACGAACTAGCGCGTCTGGAAGTCACGCGGCAAGTGCAAGAAGCTGGGCAAATCGCCGTAGCTAAGGCCAATGCCGGCTATTTTCATCCCCAGATCGTCGATGCGCTTGGAAAGATGAAATTCCGCACAAGTGTTGGGCAAAATCTCTTAGAGCATTCCCTAGAAGTGTCTGCACTCATGGGGCTCATGGCCGCGGAACTTCACCTCAATGCGCCTTTAGCTCGCCGAATCGGTCTACTGCATGACATTGGAAAAGTCGTCTCTCACGAAGTCGAGGGTTCACATGCATTAGTGGGGCGCGATTTAGCCATTAAGTTCGGCGAATCGCAGGCAGTTGCAAACGGTATCGCGTGCCATCACCAAGAATGTGCGGCTGAGAGTATCGAGGCGAGTTTATGTAAGCCAGCTGACGCCATATCAGCGGGACGTGTTGGGGCGCGACAAGGAAAGATAGAGGACTACGTCAAACGCTTGCAACAACTAGAAGCGCTGGCGCTGAGTCACGAGGGCATTGATAAGGCATATGCCCTTCAAGCAGGTCGAGAAGTGCGTATCTTTGTAAAACCTGAGCAAGTCTCAGATCAGGGGGCCCTACAACTGTCGCGTCAACTTGCGCAGCAAATTCACACGCAGTTGCAGTTCCCGGGAAAGATTCAGGTGACTGTCATTCGAGAGAGTCGATTCGTTGAATTTGCCCTTTAACTGTCGACCTCTGCCGACTCTGGAGTGACTTCTCCTTTGAGCGCGTTGCCGATCGTCTCCATAATCAATTTGCCCGGAGTCTGATCTGGGAGCAGCTTTTGCTTCAAACCGTCGAGGCGCACACCGACTGAGGTCTTAGTCAGCGAAATGCGTTTCACTTCGATGTAGACTTTTTGTCCCATGTAGCGCTGCGCCGTAATTTGGCCCGTGAGACCATCGCTATTGCTCTCAGTGACCTCAAAACGCAATTGCTTGATCGCTAGCTCAATGGCGTGCCAAACTTTGTCATAGGAATAGTTGAACTCGATGAGGTGTTCCCCTTTGAGGTATTGGTACGTACCCGTACCCGTAGCACCTGCCGCTACCGCTGTGCAACCAGCTAAGGTCAAGCAGCAAGCAGCGAGCGGAGCTTGCCAAAACTTGTGATGAGACATGTAATTTTCTCCAATTGAAGTGCAGAATTCCGCGGATTGTGACCAATTCACAAATGACGCGGGAATTCCCATAAAATGCCACAAATAGTAATTTTTGTCTCTTTTAGATTCTAATTAGCTCAACGCTTTACGAGCTATTTTATCCCAAATCAACTTGAAGTTGCCGATGCCCGCCCGAGAAGTTTTTGTTGCAATGTCAGGAGGGGTTGATTCCTCAGTTACCGCACATCTCCTCAAACAACAGGGATTCAAAGTCACAGGCTTGTTCATGAAAAACTGGGAAGAAGAGGAGGGCGCGTGCAACGCGCGCATCGACTCCGAAGATGTCATGCGCGTATGCGATCAATTGGGTATCGAGGCGCACATCGTCAATTTTACCGAGGAGTATTGGACGTCGGTGTTCGCCGAATTTTTGGAGGGAATTCGCGTTGGTGTGACGCCCAATCCCGATGTACTCTGTAACCGAGAAATTAAGTTCAAAGCCCTATTTGATAAGGCGCTTCAGCTCGGTGCTGACTGCTTAGCGACTGGGCACTACTGCCGCACGGCCCAACTAAACGGTCAAACGACTCTACTACAAGGCCGCGATCCCCAAAAAGATCAAAGCTATTTCCTCTACATGGTACCCAATAGAGTGCTGGAGCGAGTACTCTTTCCTCTGGGGGATTTGACCAAGCGGCAGGTGCGCCAAATTGCCCAGGAACTAAAGCTTCCCGTCGCATCCAAACGGGAAAGCATGGGCATTTGTTTTGTGGGCAAACGCAAGCTGCGCCCATTTCTTGCGCGCTACATCCCCTCAACCCCAGGTGCCATCTGCACCTTGAAAGGGTCAGTGATTGGGGAGCATGAGGGCTTAGGATTCTACACCATAGGGCAGCGCAAAGGTCTTGAATTGGGTGCGGTCTGAATGCAAGGTCACCCGAGGTAGCTTGCGATCGATGCCATTCACGGCCGTGCTAATCGCTGGCATGTCTACCTCTTGGAGCAAAATTTGAAGCGATTACATCGTACCTTATGCAAGACAGT
>CAXTAX010000125.1:0-3332 GCA_964241995.1 uncultured bacterium
AATTTTACCATTACACTGCGAGGCGAAAATTCGCTATCGACACGAGCAGACCCCTTGCTCGATTACCTCATGTGATCGAAGAGGCATTCAAGTGCGCTTTTTGCACCCGCAGCGCGCTCTGACACCTGGCCAATCCATCGTCTTCTACCGAGGTGCGGTGTGTCTGGGGGGCGGAATGATTTTCCATCGCTGGAACTATTGAACTTAAGTGGACGGCGAGTCACTCCGGTCAATGCCTCTCCTCATTTTGTACTTTATCCATACGCAAAAGATTTGCAATGGGTAAGTCGTCGTTGCATAGATTGAAGAACCTAACGCATTCTTTTAAATTGCTGTGAATGGACGGCTTCCAGTCAAAAGAGGTAGAATTTATCCACGTTCAGGGCATCAAAGTGCAGTGTATTTCACGTGAAATAAACTGAGTGTCGAAAAAAAAGATCAGTTTCGGTCCGAAAGCCGCAAACTGAAATGGTGTTTTAAAATTCAAGAAAACTTCGTTTTGATTTCAGAGCTTGATTTTCGCGGTGTAGATCTTCAGTTTTAAGCTTTTCCTTACAAAGTTTGGGATGCGAACACGCATGCAAAACCAGTTTTTATAAAAACCAAAATCAGTAATCTTTAGTTTGGCAAAAAGTATTCGTAAAAAACCACCGCAACATTTATTAGACACCTTTACTTTAATATTTACTGCGCCAACCACGGCTTTTTGCGCCGCATTTTGCGATGATTCATTATTGTTTTCAATGCGCAAAAAGCTCAAATATTTATTTTTTTTGGATTATAAGCGCATACCGCAATCATCAATCATCAATCATCAATCATCAATCATCAATTTTTTGCGTTGACATAATAGCGGTAGCATTTCAAGGTCGGAATCTTTCGAAATGAGTTCCAGACCAATTTGTCAATGATACTTAAGTGCGCCTGAAATCTGCGAGATGAAAATTTATTGGAGCAACTCGAGGATCGAATTGTACTGTTCCTCATGACAAGACCGCGAAGCCCATCTATGCTCTCATGAAGAGCGTGATGGACCTTGAAGAGTCGAGCAAATACCAGGATTCTGGGATGGCTCAGGAAAGAGCGACTTCTTTTTCGCCACTAAACTCATCGTTCTCTGTAAAGTGATGCCAGCGCTCAATGCCTTGAGCAAGTGCGTATCCCGCGATAGTTCCCACAGCAAAGCAGCTCACGTAAGGCTGTAAGATCGCTATGGCCACTGCGCTTGCGGCGGCTGCGCCTCCAAAATCCGCTGGTTTTTTGAGCTCTGGTAGTTGTACAGCGCGAAATCTCGCTCTATTTGCGCTGAGCCAGACTCCACTGATCAGTCCAAGACCTGCAAATCCAGTGAGTGTCTTATTGGCGAAAAACGCCAACCCCGTCAAAGAAGATAGTTGGCGCAGTCTAGCGAGCGCCAAAGTGGTCAACTGCAACTCCAAAAGCCCCAAACCCGCTTGTCCCAGTCTTTGGGGCAATTCGGAGACGTAGTTTTCTAATTTTTGCGCCACTGGAGCCAAGATAGGATCCTCATCTATAGTGGCTTTGAGAGTATGCAGGTTGAAACTTGTAGTATTCATCTTTTTACCATTTCTCATTTTTTCTTTATTTTCACATCTCAATACTCATTTTAGAGAAAATGATTAATATAAAACAATAATTTCTTAAAAAGTTACAACCCGAGGTTGATTGAATGATTCTAACAGAGGAAATGAAGACACGATCAGGAGAAATCCTTGGCAAATATAGATACTCGATGTGCAGGTAGTCCAAAGTATCTAGATCCCCATCCCTAGATTGAAAACCCTTTTTCGTACGCTGGCGCTACGCTTTATGACTGCGAGACGTGGCAAAGATCCTCCGCCCCGAGAGTTGGCAAGCGCCCACAAATGTTCTCCAGCCTGCTAGAACCTGGGTCAATCGCAATTTGAGAACGTCGAATTTGAAGAACGTGATGAGGATCGCTCAATGCCCATGATGGGCCAGATTGCGAGGCAGATATGGGAACCGAGATCATGCAAATCTCACATGCAGTCAGAACCTTTTTTCTTCTGCTTTGCGATAGTGATGCGTTGCACGCCTTAAGCATTTCTAGCGAATTGGGCAAAAGTTTCGAGATGCAGCTTTGCCACCGCCAGCTTACGAAACGCGCAGGCGGCGACTCGCAATGCGTCTGGGATCGGAGGGAAATAAACTCGCTTCCCGAATATTTTTCAGCTGAAGGAGATTCATGGTCAAGCGCTCCAACCCGATGCCCATGCCCCCGTGGGGGGGCAAACCAAAGCGAAAGGCACTCAAGTAATCGGTAAAGTCCCCAGCTTGTAGCCCCTTTTCTTTGAGCCCATCCAACACCGAAGCGTAAAGGTGGCGACGCTGTCCACCCGAACAGATTTCGCTACCCCCGCCGAGCAGGTCAAACGTATTGGTCAAAGTCGCATCCGTTTCGTTGGGAAAGGCGTAAAAGGGACGCTTTTTCGCCCCCCAGTGGGTGACAAAGAGAAAGTCGGTTCCAAAATGCTGTTTTGCGTAACTACACAGCTCTCGCTCGGATCGGGGGCTTAAGTCCCCTTCCGTTCGCTCGTCAATCCCGGTTCGCGCACAGGCGATCTCTTGCGCTTGATCGAGCGTCAACCTGGGAAAAGGAATGTCGAGCGGAGCGGCGAGCAGTGGACAGTCCAGTAGTTTCAGGGCATCAAAGCAGCGCGTTTGCAGCTGGACGAGTAGCGCTTTGATCCACTGCTCTTGAATGTCCATGAGCTCTGTCCACTCGTCAAAAAATCCCATCTCAAATTCCAATTGTCGCCCCTCAGTAAGGTGGCGCGTGGTGTTGGAATTTTCGGCGCGAAAAAAGGGCAAAATGGCGAAGACGCGCTCGTACACTCCCACCATCATCTGTTTGTAGAGTTGGTTGCTCTGCGCCAATTGCGCTGAATGGCCAAAGTAATCCAATTGAAACGACTCAGCTCCCCCCTCGGAGGCATTGCCGATCAAGCTGGGGCCGAAATACTCTACAGCTTGCATTTGCTGGCGCATGAACTCTGAAAAACTAGCGGCGATTTGCCCCTGAATGCGAAATACCGCTGCAATGCGCTGATTGCGAAGCGCTAAGGCTCGGTCGTCCAAGAGCGTGTCCAAATGTACCTTGACCTCTGGGAGCCAGTACTCCAAAGGCGGCACCTCTTCGACGGGAACTTCGACTTCAATTTCAGAATCTACGAGCTCGACGCCATAGGCGCACTGCGCGCTTTCCCGCGCAACGCCCTGGGCTTTGAGTACACTTCCGGGTTGCAGGCGCGCCAAAGTGGCGAGGGCCTGTGCATCGCGTACGATAATTT
>CAXTAX010000126.1:0-3326 GCA_964241995.1 uncultured bacterium
GACTTTGTCTTGCCGTCTCCACCTCTGTGGTCTGCTTATTCACTTTTTCCTGTTCAATGCGAAGTTTTTCTTCGGTCAATTTAATGTACACTTTCGCCTGTTGAATTTTGTCGGTCGTCGTGCCTTCGTCGAGAATGCGGCGAAATTGATCCAGCTTGTCTCGATAGTGCTGCCGCACCTTATCGCGCTGCTCTTCGAGTTGACGCAATTTAGCCTCCTCGAATTCAAGCGCTTTTTTGCGCTCTGCAACCACTTTTTCCGCTTCGCTCAAACGCCTTTGCTTGACCTCGAGAACTTGCGCAAGGGGATATTGAGGAAGGTCCGCCATGTTCGTGCCAAAGTGCTTAGACGGCTTAGCGCATGAGCGCTTTTAATTGCTGCGAAGACTCTTCAAAGTTGGAAGGCTCTTCAGTCCCCTGCTTCAAAAACCGGTTGATTTTGTCGTATGAATCGATGGCGTAATCGACGCTTTTGTTGGTGCCGCGCTTATACTCTCCCATATTGATGAGTAGTTCGTTTTTCTGGTACGTCGCCATCGTCTCCAAGAGTTTGCCCGACGCCTGCTGATGTTCTTTGGTCGTGATGGAATTCATCACACGGCTTTTGGACTGCAGGACATCGATTGCGGGATAGTGATAGGAACGGGCCAATGCCGCCGACAAGATGATGTGCCCATCCAAGATGGAGCGCACCTCATCGGCTACCGGCTCATTCATATCATCACCGGCGACAAGGATTGTATAGAACGCGGTGATCGACCCCTTATCGGAGTTTCCCGATCGCTCGAGTAACTTAGGCAAAGTCGAAAAGACGGACGGGGTGTATCCCGCACGCGCGGGAGGCTCACCCGCTGCCAATCCAATCTCCCTCAAGGCTCTGGCAAAACGCGTGACAGAATCCATCATCAAGACCACACGCTTACCCTGATCGCGAAAGTACTCGGCGATCGCCGTTCCTATGTAAGCCGCATTGAGGCGCAATTGCGATTCTTGATCGGAAGTCGATACGACGACGACCGATCGAGCCAGTCCTTCGGGGCCCAAATCCTTTTCGATAAAATCGCGCAATTCTCGGCCCCGCTCACCCACCAAGACGATGACGTTGACATCCGCTTGCGAGTTGCGGGCGATCATGCCGAGCAACGTCGACTTCCCCCCTCCAGCGGCGGCAAAAATTCCCACCCTTTGCCCTTCTCCACACGTCAAAACGCTATCCATACTGCGCACTCCCAACGAAATGGGACGGGAGATGCGCATTCTCTTCAATGGATCGGGCGGAGCCTGCTTGACGGGGTAGGGTTGCGAGGCATTGAGGGGGCCTTTGGTGTCCTCATCGAGGGGATCTCCCAACCCGTTGAGGATGCGCCCAAGCAACTCGGGACCTACGCGCATTGAGAGCGTTTGGCGCGTGGCGATCACCTCCGAGGCAGGGCCAATGCCCTGCATCTCCCCCAAGGGTGAGAGGAGGACCTCGTCTTTGGTAAATCCGATGACCTCGCAGCGCAAAGGGGGAAGGGGCGCTCGCTTCACCAGACAGACCTCGCCGAGCGTCACTTCGGGAACGACAGCTTTAATGAGCATGCCGATGACCTGCGTGATGCGCCCATTCACTTCGGTCAACGCTAAATTGTCGAAGTTCTCCTCTTGCAGAAGTGCTTCAAGTCTTGTGCCGATACTCATCTAAAAACCCTCACGCAATGTGAAAAAACAAAACTAAATCTGCGTGTTGAGTACAGTTTTACTCGATTCGAGCCCCTTGTTGAGCATACTGGTGAAGAGCTCGAGCTGCTGCGAAACGTGGCTCATCTTCACCTGAATGCGCAGCATGTCAACTGGCGATAAATTCGACGCTCCGGGACCTGCAAAGCTCGCGAGCTCTCGTTCAAGGCTAAACAGCTGTTGCTCACCGTTTGTGATGAAGCCGAAAAAGGTGGAAAACGGCTTGGTCAAATTCACGTGACTACCTTCGGCAAAGGGGATATTGCCCGAGGACTGCTGCGGGGTATTCACGCCCGTCAAACGCCCGAGAAGCTTCTGCTGCTCCTCGATGGAGCCCATGCGCATTTCCAGTTGCTTGATCGCGACTGGGTTGATCTGAGCCCCTGCATCTCCCGAGACTTTACCGAGCAGCTGATCGCGCTGCGCGATTTGGCGCTCGGCGAGCCCGGCTATGGGGCCGCCATCGCCGCGCAAACTGGAGACGTCAATTTTGCCTCCAGAGTCCGCAAGAGCCGTCAGTAGGGTGGTCCCACTGCCAAACCCGCCAAACTCTGAGGGGGTATTTGTCCCCAAACTCGGCAATTGCGAAGGCTCGAGTACTTGCTCAAATGGAATTTGATCTTGCAGAGAACCCGCATCGAATCCCGATTGCTCGGCACCAACTGTGTCGATCTGTGCGGATTGATCGGAAATCTCTTGATAGGAAAATGGGCCGCGCAACGCTTCTTGTGGTAACGTAGAACCCACTTGGGGACTACTCGACCCTGGTAAATTGGTGAGGTCCACTCTCGATAAAGCTTTGGAAAGCTCAGCCGATGTGATCTCCCGATTCGATTCCATTGTGGAAAGAGGCGCGTTGGCAGAAAAGCCAGTGATGGGCGCTCGATCTGCTCGCTGCATCGCTTCTGCGAAGGCAGTGGCGTCGGCCAAGCCTCGAGGGCCCCCTTGAAGGGAAAGATTCGTCGATACTGAGGTGGGGGCTAGTGCGCCATCAGTGATGTCGCCCAAGCGTTGAATATGTGCAGCGGTCATTTCTATTATCTCCAGGGCAGAGTACGCGCATTTTAACGAGTATTACGATTTGACGTTACGCGCGATCGAGGTGATCGAACCACTGGCCGCAGAGACAATAGCCGTCGACATCTCCGAAATTTGCGAGAGGCGGTTCATCTTCATCTGCATCTCAAACATGTCGGTGATCGACAACGAGCTCCCGGCGCTTTTGAGCGTCGCGAGCTTCTGGTTGACGATGTCGGTCTGGTCAGCGACGTAGGAGAAGAGCAAACCCACAGGTATGCCGCGCTGCTCGTTGCCAGAGTTCCAAACCTGTGTAACATTGGTGCTAGGTGATGATGACGCGGCAAAGGCATTGTTCGGGTTGTAACCAGCACCTCCTTGCGCGATACTTTGGGGTGTGCTCATAAATTATCCTCATCTAAGCAAGAGCAAATAGGCTTGATCCTGCACTGGCTTGAACCAAACGTAGGTTTTGCGCAATCGATCCCAAAATTTACGATTTGACGTTACCCGCGATCGAGGTGATCGAACCACTGGCTGCAAAGAAAATACCCTCGCACACCCCAGAGATTTGCGAGAGGCGTTTCATCT
>CAXTAX010000127.1:0-3261 GCA_964241995.1 uncultured bacterium
AAATCCTTAGAGCGGGATTTCGCGTTCTCAAAAGCCTCTTGGCCCCTTCTTCTGAAGACAAACCTCCAGTAAATGTTCCCAAGGAAGTGGATTGGACGAATTTGCCAGCAAACATCTACCCACTGATTTTTCGTACAGCCTCAGGTCGCAAAACCGCTAGGCTCGTGTGCAAAACTTGGCGCTTTCATGCGCTATCGCCTCTCAAACAGCTCGGGGTAGATTGCCTGCCAAGTAGCTTGCCAGACAATTGCCCAGCCCTAGAGGTGATCTGGTTCAAAAGAAGTTCGTGCATTGCCCCACCTGATTGGAGTGTGTTGACCCGCTTTAAAAGGCTTTACGTACTCAGATTGGATTTTCAGCTAGCCGTCGATAATCGCTGCTTAGAAGCGCTCAGCCACCTCGAGGCATTGCGGATTCTTGGACTCGCACATTGCGAGAATATAGGCGACATAGGCTTGCGCTTTTTGAGCGTGCATAGTCTATGGAAGACTTTGGAAACACTTGATCTTTCTCATTGCTCCAAAATTACGGATGTGGGGATTGATTTTTTGAGCAAAAGGAGGGTCGTACACTTTAGTTTGCAGCGTTGCACCAAAGTTTCTGGGTGGGGGCTGCGGGGCTTTGCATCAAAAGATCGCCCCCCAACCCGTGAACTGCGCATCATCAATCAATGGTTGGTGCCCCCTCGCAAATATGGCCAGCAAACGTTTGTAGATACTTTGCCCCTTTTTCACTCTCTGCGAATGCTCGATTTGAGCTACTGCACTCTCCATGATTCCCTTTTGCGCAGTCTTTGCGGCAATCTCAAGATGCTGAAGCGCTTATTTTTGACCCGTTGCGATGGTCTGAGCTCAAGAGCTTTTACCTCATTATCCGAATTGAAAAGCCTTGAGCGCCTTTCTTTGGGGCATTTGAGCGTACTTGATCACACGATCTATGACCTGGGAAGCCTTGGCAAGCTTGAGTGGTTTAATTTGACCGGGTGTGTGTATCTGACGAAAAACAGCGCAGAAGCTCTGGCCCGCATTCCAAACTTAAAAGAAGTCATCCTCAGTGGATGCAATGCACAGCTGGCCTGGGATTTGTGGTCCCTAAACCCTGGATTGGTGATTGTCGCCGACAACATGATTCCCGATCATTCTCAAATGGCGATAGATGCGCGCGAGTCTAATGCAAAAATAGCGGAGGGCGCCCAGCTAAATAGGGCGAGAAACAGCGCGCAAAGCCCTTGAAAGTTGGTATGCGCCCTCGCGAGAGGGGCCCATGCACATAGCTGTACTCAATAAATCCATCACTTCGCGCTCAAGTGATCAAGTGATCAAGTTTTCCAACTCCACGTTGAAAAGCCAAACGGGCTGTTGCGCTACCTGACCCATCATTTGAACCCCGTGAGCCTTGTGAGCCTCGCAATTTGCAGCGATCTGCTGCTTTGCCGCAACAAAGCGGGTATTCCATCCAACTCTTACTTGGCTGTGACGCGCGGTTCTAGCCAAAGTGAGGGATTTTATAGGTCCTTTGCAAACCCAGCGCGCCCGCGATGATCCACGGGGGGCTCCTCTACAAAAGCCCCAGCTTTTCCAAGGGTTTTTGAACTAATAGCTCGAGGTTGCACTTGATGATCTGCGTGCTCTATTTCGAGTAGTGCTGCCCCCACAGTGAGTCTAGAACGTTTCTACTCTAGTTTTCCCTACACCCCTGCAATGCAGTAGAGGCTCAGCCGGAATAGGCGTCCGATTCGCCCCTTTTTCCTTGCGTGTCCATGGAGAATAGAGAGGCGATGAGCGACTCCCTAAGTGCTTTCATGCAGTAAAATTTCTGTCAAACGGCGTGGGGAAATTGAATAAAAATCGAAAGATGGGAAAATAGACCCCAACCTGGCCAAGTTCTGTCGATAAGCTTAGCAAAAATTGCCCCTTTTTCCCTGCATGCTGAAGGCAAATGACCGAACGAAGGTGCTGAGGAAACACCTACTTGCCAGTGCCTTGATTGATCGTCAGGGGTTGGTTGTTGAAAAGAGTGTTTCGCCATCACATGCAAAGCGCATCGAAAAATTGGCCGTAATTTTGCCAAGATACAATTAGAAATGAACCGATTCATCCCATCTTCTGGGGTCCTGAGGGGCGGGTTTCGCGCTCTTAAAAGTCTCTTGGCCCCCTACCCTGAAAAAAAACCTTTGGCAAGAGATCCAGGAGATGTGGATTGGACTAATTTGCCCGCAAATATCTATCCATTAATCTTCCAAAGAGCCTCCGTGCGCAAAACCGCTAGGCAAGTGTGCAAAAACTGGCGCTTTCATGCCCTATCGCCATTGAAACAAATAGGCATTGATTGCTTGCCAAGCAAATTTCCCGATGATTGCCCAGAACTCGAAGTGATTTGGTTGATGAGAACTGCCAAGATTGCCGAGGAACATTGGGAGATCTTGGCGCATTTCCAAAAACTCCAAATCCTCCAGTTGGACAATCAGAGGAGCGTCGATGATCACTGCTTGGAAAAGCTCAGCAAACTTAAGGGGTTGCGCATACTCGGGCTCGCGCATTGCGATGAGATCACCGATCATGGCCTGGGACTTTTGTCTAAGCCTCCTCTAATCAGTACTTTGGAAACGATTGATCTTTCGTATTGTACGAAAATTACTGACATTGGAATTGGCTTACTAAGCAAAGGGCGAGTCAGCGGCTTGAGCTTGGAACGCTGCATTAAAGTGCGCGGATGGGGTCTTAAAGACTTTGTATCGAAAAATCGCTCTTTGCTCCGCGAACTGCGCATCCCCTATCTACCAGTAGCCCCTTTGGGTAACAGCACTTTGGTTTCAGCGACTTTTAGCGACACATTGCCCCTGCTTCACTCTCTGCGAGTACTCGATTTGAGCTACTGCACGCTGAACGATTCCATTTTGGATGATCTGTGCAGAAATCTTGAGGAGCTGGAACGCCTATATTTGACCTATTGCAAAAAGCTGAGCTGGAGCGCTTTGTGCGCGCTATCTCAATTAAAAAACCTAAAGCGCTTATCCCTAGCGCATTTGGAAGTTCTCGACCACACCATCTATGCTTTAAGAGATTTAAAGAAACTGAATTGGTTGAATTTGACTGGATGTATTTTTTTGACGAAAGACAGCGCAAAACACCTGGCGCAATTGCCCGCATTGACGGAGATGATTCTCAATGGGTGCAATGCACAATTACATTGGAATATGTGGTTCGTAAACTCTGGGCTGAAAATCACTGCCGAGAACACGATTCCCGATCACTCTACATT
>CAXTAX010000128.1:0-3232 GCA_964241995.1 uncultured bacterium
CGGCTGCGTGGATACCACCGGAAACGGCTGCACTCCCTCCGCGCTCATTCTGTCCGAGCTCATCGGCGCGGCTGCTCCCACAATTACGCCCTTGTCCATGCAGGCTGCCGGAATCGACCCGGGAAAAAGCACCATTTTTCTGCAGTCCGAAGTTCCCGCGATCGCTGAGCTGACGTTCATCTTCAGTATGCTCGTCACGCATGCCCGTTTGATGCAAAATCCCACATTGAAAGAGGAGCTGCGCGATAAGGGTCTTGGAGAAAACTACCCCTTTGGCTTTGTCCTTTATCCAGTAGGGCAAGCGGCAGATATTCTGGCCTTTAAAGCTCAGCTCGTTCCCGTCGGGGAGGATCAGCTTCCTTTAATCGAAATGACGCGAGAAATCGCCCGCAGATTCAATCAATGGTATTGCGGGGTGCCAAGCGATGCACCCGATGCCGCATCGCGTGAGCTCGGGGGAGTTTTCCCCATTCCCGATGCTAAAGTAGGCCGCGTGAAAAGACTTGTCGGAACCTCAGCTCCAGATGAGCAAGGACGCTTTCGCAAGATGAGCAAATCGCTCGGAAATGTGATCTACCTCTGCGATTCACCTGAAGACATTCACCGCAAGGTGATGCAGCTCTATACCGACCCCAAGCGTGTGCACGCCACAGATCCCGGCACAGTCGAAAATAATCCCCTATGGATCTACCACGATGCTTTCAACCAAGATGTGCAGTGGATTAGCCAGGCAAAGGAGCTTTACCGCAACGGGCAAATTGGCGACGTTGCATGTAAGAAAAGACTCGCCGAAGTGCTCATTGAGTTGACTCGCCCGATGCGGGAAAGGCGCACTCAGTTCGAACGAGACCCTGAGTTGATTCGCGATGTGCTCATCAAGGGGACTCAGCGCGCAAATGTACTTGCTGAGGAAACGCTTTGGGAGGTTAAGCGGGCAATTGGGCAGGATTTAACCCCAAGGACTCTGAACCTTATCTCGTCTTGACCAACACAACTTAAGTCATCCAAATTTCGACTTTTTACTGTCTGGCTAGCACTTCCCGCCACTTCAGGTACATGTTAAAAATACATTCTTGCGTGAACCAAGCTCAATGAGTGCCGTTTTTTAAAATTAGCTGGCTGCTGCCTGCATGATCTCTGAATCGGTTTGAAGTTCGGGGCTTGCGTATTCGATCGCCTTGCGATCATGCCGAGCAGCAGCCAGAACTACTTGGCGAGTATCCTGAAATGGTTGGAGATACCGCAGCGCTGCTCCGTTGTGCTGCACAGCTGCTAATGCCGTCTTGAGAGCAATAAATAGATTATTGTACATCTTTCCCAACAATGTATAGTCGATCTTTACCATTTTACGAATGAAACTTTGATTATTAATTATTTCATCCGGTATGCATGATATTACATATCGATTGAGTTTCAAGGCATTCAGTGAAAAGTCTTCATTTTGCAGTAGCTTTTGGCTTGTATAAATTAAAGATCCTACTAGTTTCATTGTATATTTATTTCCTAAAAGGAATAGCATAAAATCAGTTTCATGAAGAATTTCGCGACTTATAACGCCTAAGTACCCAATATCTTTACTTGCTGCAGCAAGAGTGATATGCCAGTCTTTGCGGTGTTCTTCGTTTGCAAATTCATACCATTTATAATTTTCTTTGACCGCGAAATAAGCGGTTAGCGTCAAAGCTGGATCGAGAACTTTCTCTCGCGGTTGACCTTCAGTTTCACAAATCAACTGGCTTTTTGAATCTTCAAACTTCATCGTTCATTCACCAGTAATTTGAATATTCGTTTTGGGATGAAAGACGTTCTTTTGTTTGCTCAACATTTGCGAGAGTGTAGGATCTACACAGACGATCGTTCGAACGTTTGGAAACCTGGTGGCAAAGTTCGAAGGAAGGTCCTCGCCATTTTTAGTGTAACTTTAGTAGGCTCTTGGCGAGCTTTTTTATTCCAATCTTTTGAGACTGGTGAGACGTCCTTAAATTGGCAAAATTGCATGATATTTCTACGAATATCGTCGGGGAGATCATTGATGAGCGGCAAAAAAGAAAAAAAATTTAATCCAAATCTTATTATAAATATTAAGCTTTGAAGGATGTATATAGACATATTCCCCACTTAGTGATAAGAATCGACAGCTCGTTTAGAGAGTGTCTGTCTGCAATGTTATATTCAGATAGATGTAAAACAAATAACTCAATTTTTCGTGAAGTACATCTATATTCTAGTGAAATTTGGATAAAACAAACTTGTCTAAATTCAAAAATTCATGCTTAGAAAGTGATGGTGATGATTTCCGAAATGTATGAAAATTACTTCTTTGAGCTTTCGCAAGGACTGAGCGCATTTTCTAGCGCATTAAGCTTTGAGGGGAACAAGCGAGTGTAATGCCCTCCTGAATCTCTTAAAGCAAAGGCACAGCAACCTGAATATGAGGCCAAGAGCGTTCAGCAGCGCACGGCTCGTAGAGTTTACTCAATGCTTTTGTGGAGGCTTATGAGAAAAGTGCACGTAGAGGGCCCTAGCCGCCAGGAGGAAGATTCCACAGATGATACATGTTGCTCCCCACCGCAAGAATTTTGCGGCCCCAGGGGATAGGGCATGATGGGCAGTAAAGAAGGAGGTCGCGCAAAAAAAGAAACATGTCGATCACACAATATTGGCCACTTGGCGTATTCCGAACTACTTCCCGCCGCACGCGAATAAGGCATATGCAAACGCTATCATGCGAGGGAAGAGACGCATTATCTTACGGTCACGGGGTGGATGGCTTTAAAGGCCTATCCAAATTTCACTACAGCACGGTAAATGTTTGGCGGCAAGGAAAAACCGGGTAGCTGTTTTTTTACCTTTGCTTGCGCTATGACACAACTTAAGCTGCGAGGACCCGATGCCCCTTCCCAACCACAAGCAGAGATTGTCCCAGACGACTCTTTGGGACATGCAGTCGCGCGCCTATAAATCGCTCGGAATCGATGCTTGGACACAGCGGGGAATTCCCTCCTATTTATCGAGCAATCCCTTTATCGCCAAGAGATATGCGCATGTGGCTTTTAGCTATGTGATGGAGGAAGTTGCGGCAAAGCGGATGCGGCGCTCCCACCCCTTAATGCTCTTTGAGCTGGGCGCTGGTACCGGCCGCTTTAGCTACCTCTTTCTCAAGTACTTCCTTCATTTCATTGCCGAAAGCCCCATCAAAGATCTGCGCATTCGCTATGTGATGACCGACCTT
>CAXTAX010000129.1:0-3204 GCA_964241995.1 uncultured bacterium
CTCTTGAGGCAAGTGAAGTCGGACATGTCGCCGCATTTCTCCTCTCTTCGATGGCTAGCGGCATCACCGGCACGACTCTTTTCGTCGACAAAGGATTGCATACGATGGGAATCGCCCACGACAGCCCTTCATTGAAATCTCAGACGTCCACGGCCAATCATCCAGCAACTTGAAGCGCATACCAGCGCAGCGCGCAGTCGATTTCTTCGAGGGGGAATTGGTTCCTGATCTGATTCTCAAGGGCCCCCGGAGTGCAAAGATGCAAACTGCTGTAGCGCGCATCGCGCCAAAGCGTCACCTTCCTGCCTGCTAGAGTAGCCATGCGGGGAATCGGAAGAGTGACAGAGCAGTCGGGTGCCCACCCAAGTGAGCGTGTCAACTCCAGCGCAAAATGCACGCAATTTGCATTTTGTAGAGAGTACGGACCTTTGGGGAAACTCTGTACCGCTTGGAGCACTCGGTCAAACTGCAAGCGTTCAAGCCGCCAAGCGATGGCGCAGCTCGGCATGTGCCCGCCACTTCCCCATTGCAAGTACCCATCGCTGCGATTCGTGAAAAGAAACCCAATGGGATTTTGCAAATCGGCTCCAGAGCGAGCCATCTCCTTCGAACAGCGACCTTTGAGCAGTTGGCCTACCCCTGCAAAATAGCTCGGCAACGTGGGACTCATCTCTGCCGAATAACCACATTCCCACTGCCTGCCACTTTGGCGATCTACTAGCAAAAGCCAAACATGCCCAAAGCTCATTCCATCTCCTTCCCTGCCAACTCCCAAACGCTGCAACGCTGCAAAACAGCACTTAAAGTGGCGAAGATCCAATTTGGGCGCATCGATCAACAACACTAAGAAACGTTCGCCCTCATGGAAAGAAGACGTAGTGTGAGAAGGTGGCACGCCCAAATCTTTAGCGCTCAAAGCACACGGGGCAACATGGAAAACAAAGCAAAAAGTTTGCGCTATGAATGGGGTGAACGCCTTGGTGCGCAGAGAAAAGCGCCATGAATTGCGCTCGGAAAAGCTAAGGGGCATGTGCAGCACAGTATTTGGGGCAGAGAAAAATGCGCGTAGATCGAAGAACTACACACCAAATTTAGACAAATGGGCACTCCCTTTGCAAGGACTAAGTGCAATAAAGCCTACACAACCATGGAAAGACGTACAGAATGCGATGGAGATCAGCGCATGGTATTTTTTAGAAAAAAGGCCGGCATATGAGCCGAACAAAACATGCTCGGCTCATATGCCTTTTAGACTTATCTGCAGGAATCGCAGGTCGTCTTTTTGTGCGCCTTTTTGGCAACGGGTTTTGGTTTCGCGTGCGTTTTTTCTGCAGGCGCGTGTTTTTTTGTATGCACTTTAAGGACCATGTTGGCCTCCATATAAGCGGGTGAACATCTCAACATTATTTAATGTTTCGATAAACTCCCCAATGTCAAAATAAAAAGTTTTATTCAACCCTAATTTAAACAATAAATATTAAATAAGTGCAAAATTGACGGAATCATACAAAAAATTACGATCGTAAACAAGTAAGATGCGGGATCAGAAAAATCAAAATAAGTGGCGATATGGATCTAAATAGTACATAGCAGACTAATAACCTCAATCGATCATGGCTTATATCCACGATAGTATCCACCGGGCTAACAGTATAAGATCGTCTCAAACCCCTCGCATAACATTTTGAGTGTATACACCGTTGAAATTGAAACAAGCTTGTCTATAGAGAAAAAAACGCGTTTTGGTGTGGCAACTGGCGATCGGGCAAATTCTTGAGGGCGCTGCTTTTTTTCAGCGATCGATTCGAGAGCAACATTTCCACACAGTGGCACACAGTGGATTGTATAGGCAGCAGGTGAAGGTTTGCCAGTTGAGAAAAAGTGCGCCGTGGGATCTGCCTAGACCTAAGGCAAATTGAAAGGGCTGTCCACGCGATTTCATTACCTAAAATAGCTGAAATTCCTCAAAGCACACCTCTTAATCGCGGTGTGCATTTGCTTTTGGTCTTATAGTAGAGTCGATAGGATCGCGTTTTTTTTGCCCATGAAATGTACCTTCAAGTAGACGCACTGTAGTGTCTTTGGCCTGTTTGATCGCCTGGCGCAATTGGGAGTCTCCCAATCCATAAATTTTCAAGACCTCAATCGCATCACTAAGTACTTTCCCATGATCGGTTGGACCGAGTATTCTACAGACAATGCGTCCCAATTGACGTCTAACGTCTTGATTTCTCAGATGATACGTATTGGAAGTAATCGTCGACGGTAAAAAAACATTTTCCGCCCCAATTTCTTTGAGTGTATTGATCAGTTCAATGGTAAATTCAATTTTGCAACATTTATTGTAGTTCATATACTCAGGTAGGGTCTGAGAATACTCCAGCAAATTTGCTTCCATTTGCTGCTTTTTCGCTTCGAAATGCTCATGCATTTCCTTGAGAAGATCGATTTGATCGTCGTGCCTTCTTTCAAGTGCAAATTTTACAATATCAGTGGCAATAAACACTCTGTTCCAAGAGAACCAAAAGTCTTCGAGATGAACATCTTCAGTAATGTGAAATTTTCCCAAAGACAGTCTCTTGCTCACTTCATGCGGCAACTGATTTAAATGCTTCATAGACTGCATGTACACGGTTTCAATAGCTTCGACCTGAGCTCGAAATGAGAGCATTTGAGAGAAAGAGAGATCTTTTACTGTATCGTTTTCAAACCATCCGCTGGAGCTTAAAAACGTTTGCGAGGTAGGAGCTATAGTCATATTTTCAGTTTCGGGTATTTTGTTAGTGTTTTACATTTGAAGTTCGATAATTGATAAAATTGTTATTGCAAAATATTAAACATTGTAATTTTCACAATAATCTATTTCAGTCAGATGTAAGAGCAATATAAGACCTGCGAGCATCTAATTGTTTAAATTAAATATCTTATTATTTTATGGCAATAGACAAATGTACGCGACCAAGAGTTGTCGAAAAATTTTCCAGAGATTTGGCATTTCTTTGACTGAGTGGCCCGTTTCTCACAAGTTTACGAGATACTTGAAAATACTCTAGTCCATTAGACTCATCGTCAATTCAACGGAAAATTCCCTACGGATTTCACTTTGCAAAAAGTGCAAGAGTACTTTCCAATGATCTATGGGCCCATTGGGATCCTCAAATCGAGCTGGCGTAATCTGTCCTCTAAAGGGGAAGCGATCTGTTA